>CBDVDN010000289.1:0-1505 GCA_965372775.1 uncultured Gammaproteobacteria bacterium | reverse complement strand
AGCATTCAACTGCCGAATTTAGGATTATTTATTAATTTTCCACCCCAGAAAGGTATACCATGTTTAAGAAATTACGCGGAATTTGGTCAAGTGATTTATCCATTGACTTAGGGACTGCCAATACGTTGGTTTATGTGAAAGGAAAAGGCATCGTTTTAGATGAGCCATCAGTTGTAGCCATCCGGCAAGATGAACCAGGCGGCCCTAAACGCATTGCAGCTGTCGGCACGGATGCAAAACGCATGTTAGGACGTACTCCCGGCAATATCACAGCCATTCGTCCAATGAAAGACGGCGTTATTGCTGACTTTTTCGTAACAGAAAAAATGCTGCACCACTTTATACATAGGGTGCATGAAAATAGATTTTTGCGTCCCAGCCCTCGTGTTTTGGTCTGTGTGCCTTGCGGTTCAACACAAGTCGAACGCCGCGCTATTCGTGAATCAGCACTAGGCGCCGGCGCTCGTGAAGTTTATTTGATCGAAGAACCGATGGCTGCTGCAATCGGTTCTGGATTGCCGGTCGAAGAAGCAACCGGTTCTATGATTGTCGATATCGGCGGCGGCACAACAGAAGTCGCTATTATTTCTTTGAGCGGCATTGTTTATTCTGCTTCGGTTCGTGTAGGCGGCGACCGCTTTGATGATGCAATTATCAATTATGTGCGCCGTAATTACGGCAGTTTAATCGGCGAAACAACCGCTGAAAAAATTAAAAAATCTGTCGGTACAGCATTCCCGGGGAATGATATTCGAGAAATTGAAGTTCACGGTCGTAACTTAGCTGAAGGAGTTCCACGCGGATTCAAATTAAACAGCAATGAAATACTTGAAGCTTTACAGGATCCTTTATCCGGTATTGTCGGCGCTGTCCGCGCTGCTTTAGAACAAGCGCCTCCGGAGTTGGCATCCGATATTGCTGAACGTGGCATGGTTTTAACCGGCGGCGGTGCTTTACTTCGAGATATTGACCGTTTGTTAATGGAAGAAACCGGTCTGCCAGTTATTCTTGCCGAAGATCCCTTAACTTGTGTTGCCCGAGGCGGCGGAAAAGCACTGGAAATGTTTTACTCGAACGGAGGAGAATTTCTATCTCGAGATTAGGGGGTTAAACAATCAAATCTATATTTAAAAAAGATTCTTTTATTGGATCTCGTACCGTTTTACTTTTAATATTAGCGTTATTATTGATGATCGCGGATCATCAAAATAGCGCTGTTCACCGTATTCGTTCATCGCTTTCTATTGTTATTTCGCCCATTCAATATATTGTCAGTCTACCCATTAACATAACAAACAACATTATCGGTGATTTCATTTCTCAACAAACATTATTAAAAGATAACACACATCTCAAAGCACAATTATCAATTTTGAACGCTAAATTACAAAAACAATTTGCCATTGAATCAGAAAACAAACAACTGCGTGCTTTATTACAATCTAGCGCTCATATAGGTCGAAAAGTTTCCGAAGCACAATTATTAGCTGTTGCTTCCAATCCTT
>CBDVDN010000288.1:0-1527 GCA_965372775.1 uncultured Gammaproteobacteria bacterium | reverse complement strand
ATGGGGTGATGATGGTTTGCCGTTGGCAGTAGTTGAAGCGAAAAAGACCATGGCAGATCCACGTAAAGGTAAACATCAAGCGGAACTGTATGCAGATTGTTTAGAGGCGATGCATGGGCAACGCCCGATTATCTTTTATAGCAATGGCTTTGAAACATATCTGTGGGATGATCAGTTTTATCCTGAACGTGATGTGCAAGGTTTTTACACTAAAGATGAATTGCTGCTGTTAATTGAACGACGCACTATACGAACTGATTTACGTGACTTTAAAGTGAATCAGGTAATTTCAGGACGTGCCTATCAACTCGAAGCCGTTCAGCGGGTAGCTGAGAATACAGTTTCAAAAAATCAACAAGGAGAGCTACGCGGTCGAGCACGGCAAAGTTTGTTAGTGATGGCAACGGGTAGTGGTAAGACGAGAACGGCTGCGGCTATTGTCGATATGCTCACCAAATGTAACTGGGCGAAACGAGTGTTGTTTTTAGCTGATCGTAATGCCTTAGTATCACAAGCCAAAAATGCTTTCAATGAACATCTACCTAATCTATCGGCGATTGATTTAACCAAAGAGCGAGAAGATAGCGGAACACGATTGGTGTTTTCTACTTATCCGACCATTATGAATCGCATTGATGGTGTTAGAGATGATGAAGAACGCTTTTATGGTATTGGGCATTTTGATTTGATTATAATCGATGAAGCTCATCGGTCGGTGTATCAAAAATATAAAGCCATCTTTGATTATTTCGATGCCTTGTTGATTGGTTTGACAGCTACGCCTAAAACAGAGGTGGATCATAATACCTACGGTTTGTTTGGTATTGAGGATGATAATCCAACCTTTGCGTATGAATTAGATACTGCAGTGGCAGAAGGTTATTTAGTGCCACCTAAGGCAATGTCCGTACCGCTTGAGTTTGTGCGTGAGGGTATTCATTACAATCAGTTATCGGATGCAGAAAAAGAAGAATACGAAGAGAAATTTGGCGATCCAACGGTAGGTGAAGCGCCCGATGAAATATCCAGTGCAGCGATTAATAAATGGTTATTCAATACTGATACGGTTGATAAAGTTTTAGATCACTTGATGACCCATGGCATCAAAGTGCAAGGCGGCGATAAGCTGGGAAAAACCATCATCTTTGCCAAGAATCATAACCACGCAATATTTATCGAAGAGCGATTTAATAAAAATTATCCTGAATACGCAGGTAAGTTTTTACGTGTTATCGATAATTATGAAACCAAAGCACAGAACCTGTTAGAGATTTTTGTTGATCCGTATGAAGAACATGATCCGCACATCGCGGTTTCGGTCGACATGATGGATACCGGAGTCGATGCACCTCGCGTCGTTAATCTCGTGTTCTTTAAACAAGTGAAATCATCCACTAAATTCTGGCAGATGATCGGGCGCGGTACACGCTTATGTCCTGATTTATTCGGTATCGGGAAAGATAAAGACAGCTTTGTTATTTTTGATTATTGTCAAAACTTTGAGTTTTTTGATGTAAATCCTGACGG
>CBDVDN010000287.1:0-1528 GCA_965372775.1 uncultured Gammaproteobacteria bacterium | reverse complement strand
CCTTGCAAGATTCGCATAAGAAACCGTCGAACCAACACAGGCTTTTAATAACATTGTTAATGTTTCTATAGCTTGAATATCTCTTATACTTTGAATATCTATTAGGTCTTGTCTTAAAATAATATCCGTGTGCGTTCGTTTCCATCGCATATAATAGTTATGATCGCCTTTTAAAAAAGGCTCGGGAAAACCACTGCACTGCCACAATCGCTGAAAAGATTCTTGAGGAGAATAGATATTTTTTACTTCCTTAATATCGATAGGATGCAGCCGATATTGAAAATAACGTCCAGCCAACGAATCACCGACTTTTCTATAAGTATCTAATTTAGCGCTTCCTGTAACTAACAAATGCGGTTTATTACCTTCTGTATCATAAATGCCTTTTAGCCATCGTTTCCATTTTGGCATTTTATGAATTTCATCAAAAATAATTAACCGTTTTTCTCTGTCCCAACTCGCTTCTTTGAGCGCTAAACGATGTTCTACACGATCATAATTAAAATAATCATAATCCGTAAATAAAGATTTTGACAAGGTTGTTTTACCAACTTGTCTAGGTCCTGTAATAAATACAATTTTATTTGCAAGATCCTGTTCAATATGGTGTTCAAGATATCTTTTCATATGGCTATTATGGCATCAATTCCCGAATAGTCAAGACCATTCGGGAATTGACGCCTGAATGGTTAAACTCAAGCAAATGGAATATGCAGCGTTAAACCAGCAAAATAGTTATTGACTGCTTCACCGTCAAGATGAACTTTGCTAGTTTTTGTTGCAGCAATAACTTCTGGCCAATCGCCCAAACGATCAATCCCTGCTTGTAGTTCAAAACTTGGCGCAGTAGGTTTGTTGGTAAATTTAATATTAATGCCTAAACCTAATTTAGCACGATAGGTTGTTGTAGATCGGCTATCTCGTACTTTCAGCAAAGTAGTGATGGTTGTTTGTACAATTTTTTGATACGCATCAAGGAAAGAATCAACATATAATAATTGTCCGCTCAAATCAGAGAATATCGCAACTTTTGAATTAATATTATAATTTAGTCGTCCCCCTAAAATTCCGCCAAAATAATTAGAACTCACTTCATAATTTTTATTAATATTAAATATACCTATGCCCGTCGTATACTGAACAACATATTTATAATTAGATCCAATATTGTTATAAACCAAACCAAAATAAGGATTCAATGATATTTTTTGATTCGTGAAATATTTATTTCCTTTGAAATAAATATTTGCGCCATAACCAAAATGGTCAACATTTAATTTATTAGAAATAACGTACTTTCCTACAGGAATACTTTTTCCTGTGCCATCAATTCGCCATACACTGCCAAAGGTAAATGCTTTAAATTTGTTCTTGTCCGACTGATCAAAACTAAAATAATGTGCGTTAACTTCGACTGAATTTTCATGACCGAACAGTTGCGTAAAAAGTGTATTGCCATAATTAAAAAACTTATAGCCGAACGTTAAATCAGCTCGCGGCACGATACTACTTTCATTAAGTTTTGTTA
>CBDVDN010000286.1:0-1530 GCA_965372775.1 uncultured Gammaproteobacteria bacterium | reverse complement strand
TTTACTTTTTTAGACAAAAAAGGAAACACGCTATGCAAAATATACCAATTCAATATGATCTTAGTCAAGAACTTCCGAACATTTACGGCACATTAGATTATCGAACCTACAAAAACACTTTGAATAAAATCAATGAAATTCTTATCAAATCCGGCTTAGAAAATCGTTTAGTAGATCAATCGCTGAATCAAATGGCAGCAAATTCAGAAGACAAGGGCGAGTTTTATAACAGCAAATCTGCTGTATTCCATTGGAAAAACTTCAGGTATGCACTGCGTTGCAATATTGCAAAACATCTTACTGGAGAATCCTTTCGACAATTCAGCACACATCTTGCTGACAGTACTCTTTTGCAGTGATTTACTGGAATTAGTGCTTTTGGTGAACGTAAAGCCGTATCAAAAAGCACGTTAGAACGTTACAGTAAATATTTTGATGAAGCTTCCATAAAGCAAAATATTCAAGATTGGCTTGTGAGCTTATCCGAATCGAAACAGACAGAATCTTTTGGTTTAGAAAATCCTATAAATTGCAAAGATATCTTTATGGATACAACCTGCGTCAAAGCCAATATTCATTTTCCTGTTGATTGGGTGTTGCTGCGAGATGCGGTACGCAGTTTGCTTTTGGCTATTAAAACGATTCGAGCGCAAGGACTAAAACACAGGATGATCGAGCCATATATTTTTTTGAAAAAAATGAACGCTCTCAGCATTGAAATGACACATACACGGCGTAGAAAAGATAGCAAGAAACAGCGAAAAAGGATTCTTAGAGAAATGAAAAAACTCAGCCGCTGTATTGAAAAACATGGCGTTCGTTATCGTCAGCTTCTTATTGACCATAGAGAAGAAACGGACTGGACAGAAGCACAAGCAAATCTTGTTATAAAACGAATTGATAATATTCTCGATCAACTTCCAGCAGCTATTTCACAAGCGCACGAACGAATAATCGAAGAAAGAAAGGTATCGGTGAAAGAAAAAATATTAAGCTTGTATGAACCAGATGCTCACGTCATTGTGCGCGGGAAAACTGGAAATGAAGTTGAATTTGGTAACGGTTTGCTTATTACAGAACAAGCGGACGGAATAATTGTCGCATGGGAATTATACAAAGATCAGCCGCCGTCGGACAGTAAATTGGTAGATGGCATTATTAATAGGATTGAAAAAACTTATGGTCATATTCATTCGGTTTGTGCTGACAGAGGTTTTCATAGCAAATCGAATGAAGACATATTAAAGCAGCACGAAATTTACGATGCGATGTGTCCTAGGAGTCCTCAGAAATTAAAAGAACGCGTGCAAAAAAAAGAATTGGTCTCATTGCAAACTAGGCGCGGCCAAACCGAGGCTCGTATTGGAATCTTCAAAAATGTCTTCTTAGGTCGACCGCTTCGAAGCAAGGGATTTGTAAACAAACAGCTTTCTGTAAGCTTTTGTGTATTAACACATAATCTTTGGGTGATTGCTAGAATGGCATTAGCTGACGAACAATCGGCTCTTCAAATAGCGGCTTAAAGTTAAC
>CBDVDN010000285.1:0-1545 GCA_965372775.1 uncultured Gammaproteobacteria bacterium | reverse complement strand
CAACACTGCACGCAAAACGATTGATGGAATGGAAACGATGAGAATGGTTCAAAAAGGACAGCTTCGTTATATTGCCAATGGCGACGTATGCGCGCAAATTGAACTCATTAATAAATTGTTCGGAATAGCAGCTTAAAAAAGCAAATATCTATATTTTTATCTTCTCTTCTGCTGCCAGAAGCTCACAAGCGCAAGCATTAAAAAAATAAAAAAATACCATGCAGCCAAACTAAGCCCCAATATTCTCCACTGCTCTCCCGCGCATTGCGACATTCCGATAAGCGATAGGTTATTACCTAATCCTAAATAAGCTAAAAATTTTAGCGGAATAGCCGGCGTTGTAATATTGAAGTGCTGCAGCCAGCAATGTCTACTAGCTACGATGATCCCTATCAAAGGAACACAAAAAGCAAACCACGTACAAAGTTTTCTTGTAAATTCCGTATGATTAAATAACGCGGCAAATAGAAATATTACACCAGACGCTAACATAATAAATCTTTCCAAATGCCCTAATATGCAAGTCTGTGCCCCATGTGTATATTGCAAATATCCATCAAAAATCAAAGATAAAAACACGATTAAAAACAACAACAGATACATTTTTTTAAATGATAATGTAAAAATAGTCATGGATATCCTCTAATTAATCTAATAACATACTTATAGACATCACACTCCAAAATGACACTGATTAGCATCCCATTCTGAAGTGTGATGTCTATATATTCTTGCCCAGTTTAATACATTTAAGGTTAAAAATGAATCCTGAATCTAAAACTACCAAACCTTTAACATTAATAGCTTTTGATTTTGGAACAAAATCCATCGGCGTTGCAGTAGGCGAAACATTAACCAATACAGCAAAACCTCTCACCGCCGTACAAGCATCTCGAGGCGTTCCAAAATGGGAAGAAATTGATAAGCTTATCAAAGAGTGGCAACCAAATGCATTAATTGTTGGCATACCATTTAATATGGATGGAACCGATCAACATCTCACACAAGCAACAAGAGACTTTGCAAACCAATTAAAAAAACGATATAAGCTTAATGTTTATCAATGCGATGAGCGTATGACAACTATCGAAGCACGCGCCGCGTTATATGAAAGAGGCGGATACCGCGCACTTAAAAAAGATAAAATCGACGCCCTCTCCGCAAAAATCATTCTGGAAAGCTGGCTGTCCGAAAACTTTAACGCAAATTCGAGATAACTTTTAGCCCCATAAAAAATAGATCAAACTCGACAAGAAGGAAAATTCATATGAAGGTCAACTGATTGAATGAAAAAAGCATGTACTTATACAGACCAGTAGGATTAAATGAACTCGCATTAATCTATGACTCAAATATGTTAAAATTTCCGCCGCGATTACCTGAACAACCGATATTTTATCCTGTTTTAAATCAAGATTATGCCAGCAATTCGCAATGAGTGCCAACTTTTGATCAATTTTATTCAGATTCTGGTTTTTTAAAAAAGCACGTCGTTCTCGCCGAAGGAAAATATAAATTTTGATCCATTTTTTTAAAAAAACAAAT
>CBDVDN010000284.1:0-1551 GCA_965372775.1 uncultured Gammaproteobacteria bacterium | reverse complement strand
ACAGAAAATAAAAAAGCAAAAAAACCAAAAAAGAATTGATGCAATATAAAAAATATTATACCGACAAACAAAACAGCCGGAAACAAAAAACAAAGCACTCTCAAAAAATAAGGCAAAGAAAATTTACTAACAAGCGGCTTCAAAATAGACAAATATTTTTCTGCAATTTTGTACTAACGAATTTTTCTTCCAAAACCGCTCCAACGTTCTATCGCCAAACACACAAGAATCGAAATAAAATACATAACATACTCCTCACGAATGGGTTTTAGGTGCTTAGGTGGTGCAGTTTGCTGTCATATTGGATGAAATACGTCCATGTATTTCACTGCTTCGCAGCGCGCTAAAGCGCGTCAAAATTTGATCCGGTCAAATTTTTGAACGATCTTCAATCAGAGGAATATTAATTCTCAACTATTTTTTAAACAACAAATCACTCGATATGCCATTCTTCTCTAAGATATTCCGTAAATCACGCAATGCTTCAAGCTGTAGCTGTCTAACACGCTCTCTAGACAATCCCATTGCTTTCGCGAATTTTTCTAAAGTTGATTTTTATTTATATTGCCCTAAAGCAAAACGCCGTTCTAAAACTTCGCGATTCTTATCACTTAACTGCTCCATCCATTTTATTACTTTTTTATTTATTGAGCGCTGAAATAACAAATCCGTAGGATCTTTTTGATTTTCATCCGCAATCGTATCCAATAAAGTTTTCGTTGAATCATAAGCTGTCGGCAAATCGATTGAAATCGCGTCATCCGCCAAGCCTAAAATACTCTTAACATCCTCCAATGGTTTATCGATCATTTCAGCAATTTGCTCCGGCGTCGGCTTACGATCTAATTCTTTGCTCAATTTAGCAGCAGCCCGCAAATAAATATTTAATTCTTTAATTACATGAATAGGCAAACGAATCGTACGAGTCTGATTCATGATAGAGCGTTCAATACTCTGTTTAATCCACCACGTTGCATAAGTAGAAAAGCGAAATCCTCTATCCGGATCAAATTTTTCAACTGCGTGCATTAATCCCAGATTACCCTCTTCAATGAGATCCAAAAAAGCCATATTTCGATTGAGATACCTTCTTGCAATTTTCACGACCAGCCGCAAATTACTTTCAATCATACGTTTACGCGCTGCTTCATCCCCTTGCAAAACCAAACGCCCATAATGCTTTTCTTCGTCGGCTGTTAACAATGGAGAAAACCCTATTTCATTAAGATATAACTGCGTGGGATTCAGAGAGCCCTCTTCTCTAGAAAACATTTTCGATTCTATCAGCTTTTGAAACTCATCTTCTTCATCATCGACTTCTTCCGTACCAATAATATCCTCAACATCCTGCTCTGATGACAAGTCATTCAAATCTTGGTCGCTATCGTTGTCGTTCTGCATGTGCTAAACCCTATTATGATGATAAAAAATACACCTTTTACAATAAAGATTTTCATCCTATCATCATTTGAGACATTTTAAAATATTTCTGGATACCCAAAATCCACCATTTAAAATTCCAGCCGAGCGATTTAGTATATTTCCCGCATA
>CBDVDN010000283.1:0-1558 GCA_965372775.1 uncultured Gammaproteobacteria bacterium | reverse complement strand
TTGTTTGCCAAAAGATGCTGCGCGTTTTTGTGCGGCTTTAATAGATGCGTCGATTTTTTGTTGCTGCAATATTTTTTGTCCTTTTTCTTCGAGGTGTCGTGTAGCATCTACCATGCCTGTTGTTTTGGCAATGCCATATCCTAAATTTGATCCGATTGCTTGAATTGCCATTTCTTCGATGTCCGGTTGTCTGCCATAAACAGCAGCATCTATTATGCCGCCGGTAAATGCTTCGAGCGTGTTTTGTCCGATTGGATTATTTGGGAGAATTTTACCACCAATTTCTGCATTAACCAAACCGCTCAATGCAAATTCTGCAACAGCTCGCAGATCGAATTTTTGACGAAGACCTGCCGCCATTTCTACTAACTGTTCGGATACGGCGACAGCACCTAATTTAGCAACATCAGTTGCTGCTTCTCCAATGCTTGCGGGTGCGCCCATTTTACCTATAAATCCAACTTGAAATCCTTCTTGAAGACCTGCTTCAGCCATTTCTTTAAACGAAAAATCTTTCTTAAGTCCTACGCCGATAGCGATACCTTGTGCAGCGGCATCCATGAGCGCTGCAGCTACGGCATCTGCGGCGGCAACTTCAGCAGTTACTGCGGCTGTAGCTGTTCCTGCAGCTACGGCAGCAGTTGCTGCCGCTGTACCTGCCGCTGCACCTGCCGCATGAAGCAAAGCTATGCCTAAACAAGGTGCATAAATACAAATAATAACTACAACAACAATCTCAAAGATTTCTAGAAGCCAGTTATGATGTTGTTCGGGAGGTTGAGGGGTATATAAATGTGGATATAAGCTGCCGATGAGTATGTTCATAAATCGCTGATATTGAGGCGAGGTATGTGCAGTATTGTAGGATGCGAAGAGTTGTGGCATTTGGAGCATTTCACCGGGGATGGGATCGCTGCTTGCCGTAAATCCGTTTGCTTCAGCAATTTGTTCAGCATAACTTGCATCGCCATAAAGCTTTTCTGCAATAGAGCCAAAGCTATCGCCCGCTACAACAGTATAAGCCATCGGGACAGGTGGCGGCCAATCATCGCTTGTAGTCCGCAGAATGCTTGCAAGATTAAAGGCTTGTGAAAAAAAGAACGATCGCCGCCAATCTAATTTGCTGTCATAGCCATGTTGTTTAAAGTATTCATGTGTTGTTTTTTGAGGATCAACATATCGCTGCATCGCCGTTGAACGCATACTGGTTTCGTAGCCTCTAACGGGATGAGACGTTCGATGCAGACTTTGAAGATTTATTTTTGGCGGGATTGTGGTATTTGCAAGAAGATTAGAAGCATCATTTTCAATAATAGTGAATTCATAATTACCTAAATAACTGCCATTTACCGTAAAGAAATTGCGTGTTCGCGTAATCCGCCAGTTGAGACCAAATAGAAACCATTGAGATTCAGCATGAACTTTTTCTAACATCAAGCCGTCATAAGTTGTTATAAAATATCCATTTTTTTTATCCGAAGCACCGAATTTTGCACAAGGGTTTTGATTAGCGTCAAAATAGAGATGGGCGCTACTGTATCCGCTTGTGCCGTACTTA
>CBDVDN010000282.1:0-1563 GCA_965372775.1 uncultured Gammaproteobacteria bacterium | reverse complement strand
CTACGTTTAAATCTTGGGAATATGAGTAACTATTCCACGCGATTTAAACGTAGCGCAGGACGCCAAATAACGGCGCTAAATTCCCGAAAATTATGACCGCGCGAGGTATAGCAAAAAATTGCATCCTTCCACACCATTCCCTTGACTTTATGCTATCATGTGGTTCAATACTTTTTTGATTGTTTTTTTACACGGTGTAAACTATGAAAATGAGATTTTTAATGGCCGCGATTGCCTGCCTCCTGCTAGCAGCTTGCACTAATCCTTTTAAAATGTCCCAATATGAACAAAGCATGCACCAGCAAACATCCATTGCAATGGCAGAGTCCGCCAGCTCCATCAGCCAATCCTTAACAGGTTTAGGCGCAACAGAACAAGCCGCCTATCCGCCTGAAAGCGTTAGCGAGCCGCCTAGTCCGGCAAGCTACGGTATGGCAATGCCGGCTTCTATTGACTGGAATGGTCCGATACAAAAGTTAGCTCAGCAAGTTGCCAATGCCACAAATTACCAATTACGCGTATTAGGCAAAGCACCCTCTATTCCGATAATTGTTTCGATTTCGGCAAAAAACACACCTACTGGAAATATTTTGCGAGATGCAGGATATCAAGCGGGCAAACGCGCCAATATCGTTGTTTTCCCGTCCACACGTACAATTGAATTGCGTTATGCAAAACAGTAAAAAAATAGGTGGTCTGTAGAAATGAAATATTTAAAAGTCTTTTTTACACTGCTTCTTTTCGTTTTATCAGGCTGTACTACATCTTATCAGCAACAACCATCTACGGATAACCTTGATGTTCTGCATACTCTAACCCAACAAAGCACTTCGAGCAATCAGCCAAATATCGGCAGAATTCGCCTGAAAGCATTAAAAAACACCGCTTTAACAATCGGCGCACAAGGGGCATTAGCATGGCGGTCGAAACAAATCAATATGATGCTAAATCAAGATTCTAATAACCTTTCAAGAATCTTTAACTTCAACGGACTCATGCTGGATCATAGTGTCTTGCCTCCTGTTCTTGAACAAAGCGATCAATCTCTTAACTTAAGTGATCCAAATACTATCCGCGTTTCCGATCATACCTATAAAATTATAAAACAAGCCAGATTTGTCACAACATCGCCTAATTGGAGACAATATTTGCGTATGAATTTCAAAAGACCAGCCGTTCCGAACAGCACATTACTACCGAAAAACAAACGAGAACGCGAAATATGGATTAAATACGTCAATATTGGCTGGGAAAAAGGAATTGAGCAGGCAAATAATATTTTTTCTGACAACTTAGCAAGTTTGCATCGTGATTTTAACGGCATAATCCTTTACAGACAATTACTTGCCCAACATATCGTAAGCAAACCCTTTGTCGCAAGATCCAAGATGGGAATAACCAGCAATGCATCTCATACTGAAATGCGCATTAACGATCAGATTTTACGGATTACGGCTTTACCGACACTTAATCCTAATAGCAAACAATGGCAGCCAGCATTGATCACGCGACCACAATGACGAAGAATTACTTATTTCCACATGAACCTTCGAGATTTGACAG
>CBDVDN010000281.1:0-1570 GCA_965372775.1 uncultured Gammaproteobacteria bacterium | reverse complement strand
TTGATGTATGACTGATAGTGTGCATGAAATTCATAGATCAATTCTTCTGTCTTTTGTTCAACTCTTTTTTCACTTTCCGCAATTTTATCTAAAATTGACATATAGGTTTATCCTTATCTCATATGATGCAGAACCCTGCTATTCAGCGGGCGCGGCTTTTTGCGATCCGCTGAAATAGCTTGTTGTTAGGTTTTACTTTTTCATCCAAGCTATTATGTCTGCGTGGTCCTTTAATGACAGTTGATATTTGTATTGCTTGGCCATTTTATTTGCGCCTGAAGTGAATGTTGATGTCGTTGCAATTATGCCATGAGAGGCATTTTCGATATTTAGCACGCCATACATGGTTCTTACAATACCCACACCGATTGGTCGATTACGTGCGTACTTTTTACATTCAACTATGGTAAGAAAGTTTCCGAAATCATCTTTACGCAACGCGAAAATATCAACACCTCCATCCTTTGATTGTTGCGTTAAACTAACCTCATAACCGTTCTTTTCCATCAAATATGCAACCAATTCTTCAAATTTTCTGGGTGAGAGTTTGTATAAATCGTCTGGATTATCTAACAAATACCTCGAAAGTTCCTCTGATATTTTTTCAAAATCAATTTTTATAATTGGACTTTCTAATCTGCTTATTTCTTGGTCTTCATATCCAAGGCTTTCTTCTTCACCTGTTAAAACCTGTTTCAGCTTATCGAATGTCCAATTGATAGTTGGGATACCCTTGGCATGGTAAGGATTATCATGATCCGGGTACTGCCTATCAGGTGACACAATGCCTATAATAGGTATGTTTCTTTCTTGTGCACTTTTAACCTCGTATCTTTGCCATTTAGAAAATCCATCTTCCCCTAAAAAGACAAGGACCATCGAAGATGAATCGATTTGTTCATTGATAACTTCTGTAATTTGTTTTGCCGTAGCTTTCTGCTCGTCCACCCATATAGCATCAACATTTTTCATTGATCGTAATTGGGCTCTTAACAGATCAACCTTTGGACGATCCTGAAAAGAATGAGAAATAAATATTTTTTTCTGCTTATGTTTTCCCATTATCGAAATCTAACGCGCTGCTGAAATCCGCAGCGGGTTGTCGAGGGAGCGAAGCGACCTCGACAACGTTCGCAAATAAGCTGCGTGCCAATAGCATTACAAACCTTTACGGCCTTTACGTTAAACCGCCTATCTTCTTCACGTCAGCTTCATTTGCTTGGTTATGCGGTCATTAGTCCAGAGATAGTTTTAATTTACACTGATTGCATCTTACCGCACCACGGAAAACTTTATTACCGCATTCAGCGGCAAGCTGGGGGACGTCCAGTGGATTATTGGTTTAATTGATAGTAGCTCTGTATTAAAATCAAAACTTGCTATCCTTTTAAATAACTTAAAGAGATTTGAATTAAACGTAAAACCAACAGCTTCATTAATTAGACTGGGGCTATACAAGGCAGGTGATGATAATGGACGATAAAGACCTTGTAGTTTTATGTGCAACTTTATTAGGCGGATTGTCAATGGTTTTTTATCCACCTGAAGTTTCGCAATTGGTTGTTACTGC
>CBDVDN010000280.1:0-1597 GCA_965372775.1 uncultured Gammaproteobacteria bacterium | reverse complement strand
GTTGTAGATATGGGGCGCTTAGCACAACCTACACAAGACTTTAAAATACTAGACAAAACCAATGAAATACAGAAGCACAGAGAGATGTTATACAATAAAACTCAAATTTACATTTTGAAAGAAGAAAAACATCTATCACAAAGTTCTTCTGGCGAATAGTCTGCTAAAGGTTTACGTTTACCAAACATAGCTGATGTGACAGAAGAACAGGGAGAACCAGAACGCAAATCATGTTTTCCTTCATCATCTAAAGGCTGATAACTCTCCTGATCTTCAGAAGATAATTGACGACTAAGACTCTATCAGAAAATAAAGGTTACGGTTAACGTCCATCTGACAGAGCCTTAGCCCAATCTACATATTTTTTAAAAGTTTTGGCGTATACAGAGTCGCTCTTTCAGCTTCGTAAGGCGCTGTGCGGCTTTGTGATTTTTAACAGCTATGCCGATCGCTTTTTTTTGTCCGATGAGTACAACTAATTTTTTTCCGCGCGTAACGCCTGTATAGAGCAAATTTCTAGCTAATAACACATAATGCTGTGTAGCTAAAGGCATAACAACAATGGGATATTCCGATCCTTGGCTTTTATGAATACTCGTTGCATAGGCTAAACTAATTTCATCTAGTTCATTGAAGAAATAACCTATAACACGATTGTCAAAATTAATATAGACAATACTTTCTTCTAAGTTGATGCGGCTGATCGTGCCGATGTCGCCGTTAAAAACTTCTTTGTCGTAATTGTTGATGTTTTGAATAACTTTATCATTGGGCGCAAACGTCCAGCCAAACCGATTAATTTTAGGCTCGGCTTTTCCGTTTAGAATTTTTTGCAATTCAACGTTGAGCGAGCGCGAACCTAACCCGCCGCGATTCATTGGCGTTAAAACTTGAATATCTTTTACTGGATCACAATTAAACCGATTCGGTATACGCTCTGTTACCACATGAATTAATTTATTGAAAATTTCTTCTGGCGTGTCCGCATAAATCGTATAAAAATCGCTTTCGCTTTCATTAGATAAAGGCATTTCGCCTTGATTGATTCGGTGCGCATTTATGATGATATTTGAATTGGACGCTTGTCTGAATATTTCTGTTAGACGAACCGTTGGAATAAATTTTGAATGAATGAGGTCAGCCAAAACATTACCCGCACCTACCGAAGGAAGCTGATCAATATCACCAACAAGCAATACCGCAGCATTTGTCGGAATCGCCTTGAGTAAATGATACATTAATACAATATCAATCATCGACGCTTCATCAACAATTATAAAATCAATTTGCAAAGGATTTTCATTGTCGTGCTTAAAAGAAAATGTCTGCGGACTGAATTCTAATAATCGATGAATTGTTTTTGCTGGCATATTTGTGGTTTCGCTTAATCGCTTTGCAGCTCTGCCGGTCGGCGCACATAAAGCAATTTTTACTTGTTTTGCGCGAATAATTTTTACAATGCTGTTAACAATAGTTGTTTTACCAACACCCGGCCCACCAGTAATAATTGTTATTTTATTATTGAGAACCGTTTCAATCGCTTTTTGTTGTGAGTTCGATAATTTTAAAGCGGTTTTTTGCTCTACCCATATAATCG
>CBDVDN010000279.1:0-1598 GCA_965372775.1 uncultured Gammaproteobacteria bacterium | reverse complement strand
ATATTTTTAAACGAGGAATATGGGACAATGCAAATAAGTCAAGAATTGGGATAGCCTCCATTCCGTCATTAGTTTCAAGCATATCTAATATAGTTTTGACATTCAACAACCCCGGGTTGACTTTCGGCATGGCTATGTGTTGTTAATATTGCCAACATCACCGGCAATCTTATGTTATCGCTTAATGGAATACTTGGGTCAATAAAAGATATCAAAGGGGAAGAAGATTTACGTTCAAAAATCATTAACATGCTTAGAGATTTTATTAAAACAACCGATACTTTAGAAGAAGATCAAATAAATCAACTTCTAGAACAATTCCCAGAAGCAGCTTCTGCTGCCATCCACGAACCAGAAGAAAAATATTTTCTATTAATAAACAGCAGCTATGATACTGAAAAAGACGCCCCTTCAGAACCCACAGCACTAGGAACATCATCAGCCAAGCATCATTGTCCTGCTTCAGCTTTTAATGGCTGTAATCTTCTATAAACTAAGGAAAGCGCGTCCTGCGTTACCAAATATCATTCCGGAAAGCGCGTCCTGCGCGCTTATCCGGAATCCACAAAATATCAAGAAAATTTCCCACCCATCATAAAATCGGCGCAAATAAACGGAATAATCTCACAACAAACCGAAACCAAAATGGGCTGCGCAGATATTCTTTAACATTAACTAAATAGGAATTTTTAAAATCTTTCGTCAGCATTTTTTCAACATTCCGTACAAAATGCTGATCGTTAAACATCGCCGTAATTTCAAAATTTAGATATAGCGATCGATTATCGAGATTAACTGTTCCAACACCCGCCAATAATTCATCGACCAAAAAAACTTTCTGATGCATAAACCCTGTTTTATAGCGATAGAGCTTCACGCCAACCGATGCCATTTCTGTATAAAAAGAAAAAGAACATAAATACACCACTATATGATCGACATGGTTCGGCAATAAAATTCGAACATCAACACCTCGTAAAGCCGCTGTTTGTAAAGCTGCAATAATCGTCCGGTCTGGAACAAAATAAGCGCTCGCAATCCACAATCTTTTTTGAGCAAGATTAATAATATCTAACATAAACAATGAAGCCGACCGCAATTTCTGCTCGGGACCAGTCGGTAAAATAAGCATTTTTTGACTAACGCCCTTTATCGGCGAAATTTGCCACAATACTTCTGGAAAACTGTCCTTTGCCCAATACCAGTCTTTTATAAAAGCGATTTGAACACACTGCACACAAGGTCCTTCCATCACAATATGCGTATCCCTCCAAGGACCAAATTTTGGATGACTACCTAAATATTCCTCTCCCAAATTCAATCCGCCGATAAATGCTTTTTTTCCATCAACAATTAAAATCTTACGATGATTTCTAAAATTAATCTGAAAATGATTGCCACGCCCTTTCGTCGTATAAAATGATGTCACATGTACACCACTTTGAATAAGCGAATCAATATAATCCTGCGATAGATTATAAGATCCAATTTCATCATATAAAAAATAAACGCGCACCCCTTCGTTTACTTTTTCGACCAGAGTATAAAGGTCTTTGATCGATTCATGCTCGCTGAAATCACAATTTATAACAAACAAG
>CBDVDN010000278.1:0-1600 GCA_965372775.1 uncultured Gammaproteobacteria bacterium | reverse complement strand
GCCTTTGAAATGCTCATAGCCGCGTAAAAGCTTGTCAACAGGCGTTATGCTTCCTTGGGCTGTGGATTTACCCGCTTAATTAAACCTAAATTCGGCGCGAAGCGACACAATTTCCTAATTCCTAGTAACGGCATAACATACGCAAATAACAGTATTGACAGGTTTTTTGAGGATTAATGGGATCAACAGCCGCTTTGCCTTGACAAAAATCCTGCGCTATTTTTTGCAGACTATTCCTCCATAACAACAATTGCTGCTTCCAGTTTATTTCACCCCATTGAATTTCATCGAGCGTTTTGTCTTTTGGAAGTAATCCAGAATGCATGCTAACGCTATTGAACTTTATTTCACCCGCTCGAATTTGCGCATAGGAAATTGCATGAATCGGGTGATCCGAACTGACCGCATATAAAGGTAATTGCGGTTCAATTAAACGTTCGCCGAACAAATCTTTGATGTCTGTTTTACCGGATTTATAATCAATAAGAATATAATGACCGCTCTCCGAATGATCAATACGATCAATCTTCACATGTATAGGCAACCCATTAATTGTAATGTGATGTTTTTTTTCAATCGCTAAAACTTCAAAAGGTTCACGTGACTTCTCTATTATCAGCCATTCATTTATGAGTTTCTGTAAACGTCCTTTTTCAAGCGCAATAAAACCATCTGCTAACCGTCTACCTTTAATGCAGCTTTTAATAGCCGTCCGAACAACATCTGTTATGATATTAGTTATTTCATTATCCGTCAGTTTTAATAAAGCCTGATGTGATCGAATATTCTCCCAAAGAAGCTCTAAGGCTTTATGTATGATTGATCCGCGTTCAAGTAAAGTTAAGCCGGGAGAAGGCTCCTCTAAATTTTCTGCGTGTAATCGAAATCGTGCAAATGCCCGAAACGGACACCGCGCTTGTTCTTTGAAAATACTCGTCCCGCCTTGAATAATTTCATGTTCGCCAAGAAACGGTCCCTGCTCATCTAGAAAGACTTCTATGCTATCTTTTCCCGGCAATTTTTCTGCTTGAAATTGAAATACCGCTAAATTCAATTGTTCTAGCGCAATTTCAGGATAATGACAAATTAAATAGCTCGGCTTAAGTATTTGATCGGCTTCCAGTCTTGCATAACTCAACATAACTGCAGAGCTGTTTGCAATAAATGTCTGCATCACGCGCTGACAAAACTTCAATTCTCGTTTTGCGCCCGCATGCGGCATATCTAAATCACGCTGCAAAGAAAACGGCAAGAAAGGATTAGGATTAGCAGCAGCCGGCCAATGATTATCATCCAGCCCCATAATCCACGTATGCGTAAATTGCAATCCTACTGCTTCCAACATCCCTAAAACCTGAACACGCATCGGCTGTGTCGTCTGAGGCTGAAATATCTTTTTTCTTGCTAAAGCTTTTAACTTTCTCAACGCCGCAGCATAATTTATTTTTCCTTCGACCAAATCCAAACTCGAAAATTCACTTAACAAACTTATCCACTGTTTTTCGGCCTGATGTTCTGCGCTATTTAAAGCACGGTCTCCCGGCCACCCCATCACCTCTAGTGTTTTCAAAAAAACTTTAACCCATGCACTTGGCAAACG
>CBDVDN010000277.1:0-1619 GCA_965372775.1 uncultured Gammaproteobacteria bacterium | reverse complement strand
ATTATCTAAACTAGAATCTAGTTCGACCTGCAAAAAACCTATGAAACATCCATTAAGCGCAGCCCAACAAAATTGTTGGGCTGCGCTTAATGGATAAATCATAAATATTTTCAAAAAAAACCAACTTCTCATCAAAAAATATTTAATAAATTTATTGGCGCTTAGCCCAACCTACATTCTATGACTTGCAAATAATTTTACAAGACTCCGTATCCGTACATCCCCCCCCCCCAAAGCCCTGATATTTATAAAATAAAAATCAGCATGAGTTTAACATTCAAGATACCAAAATTCAATGGATTAAAAAGCTCTATCAATTTAAAAGAATCATATTGTTAATTTATAGTGTTTACTGCGTCTTATTGCGCAACAGATATATGAAATAACATCTACACAACCCATTCCAACTTTAAATCCAAAACCGTATCACCTTGTGCTACTTGCTGACAAACCAACACACTTCCCTCATCCTCCCATGCACCTAAAACTGCTCTTGCCGTCTTATGCCCGTTCAAATTAAAATAATAAATGTTCGGCTGGTGAGTATGTCCATGGATCAGATAATCGGAATGATAATCCGACAAAATTTTCGCAACGCTCTCATCCGCAATATATCTTCCATTCGATTTATTTTTATTCTGCTTCTGACTGATTTTCCGCGCTTTGTCAGCAAGATGCCAACGTAATCTAAGCGGTAAAAGCAAAACCAACCACCGAACAAAAGCATTTTGCACAATACGGCGAAATAAATGATAGCGTTTATCTTGTGTACACAACAAATCACCATGCATAATCAGCGCAGAAACGCCATAAAGATCAATGACGGAAGGATCATTTAATAATTGACATCCCGTTTTTTCAAGAAATTGTCTCCCAATTAAAAAATCACGATTGCCCGGCATAAAATAAACTGGAACTCCGTTATTGGTTAATTGCTTCAGCGCACGAATAATCTTCTGATGGAAAAACGAAGCACCGTCATCTCCGACCCAAACATCAAAAAAATCCCCAAGAATATACAGAGCATCTGCACGCTTCGCACGCTCTTCCAGAAAACGCAAAAAAAGCGCCGCACGTTCGGGCGCTGTTTCGACAAGATGTAAATCGCTGATGAATAATGTATGCACTGTTTTTATTTGCCTTGTTAATAAAACTGACGAGTTCGATTATACCTCGCGCAGTTATAATTTGCGGGATTTTAGCTTGTTCTTTTTCGCCCTACGCTGTTTTTAAATCTTGGGAATATGAATAACTATTCCACGCGATTTAAAAACAGCATAGAACAAAAAATAACAGTGCTAAAATCCCGCAAATTATAACTGCGCGCGGTATAATATTAAAAACAGCATTAAAAACCCGCCTCAATCCTGAAAAGGCGAGTATAACACAAACATTCACCATCCCAAAAAAACTTGTTTTAATAGGGTGCAATCAAAAGTGCGTTCAAATCATCCATTCCTCATCATCCCGCGGCTACGTCACCCCTTGATCAAGTTGGTAGGTTGGGTTAAGCGGCTCTAAACTTAACAAATACTTCTAAAATAAAGCTTGGTTTACACCCTGAATTCAAATACGAAGTGCAACACCTGAGAAATTAATGACCAAATATTGTAAAATAA
>CBDVDN010000276.1:0-1636 GCA_965372775.1 uncultured Gammaproteobacteria bacterium | reverse complement strand
ATGTGTCGCCACGATGGTTGCTTAAATAATAAACTGTTTTAGCGCTGCCTGAATCCGGACCAATTATTTCAGCGACCATATCACCTGTTCCTTCGGCTATTCCAACTCCACGCACAAACCATCTGTTTACCTCGCCTGACGAATCAGTTTCACCAATGGGCACGTTACCATCGTGGATTGTATATCGCGACACCCCATTTGTAGATATTTCGATTCTGCGATTTTGAGAATCATACTTAAATTCATAATAATCGTTATTGGCTAATTCAATTTTTGCAAGTTTATTTTGCGCATTGTAATAATATTTACTAATTGTACTATTTATTTTATTACTTGTCAAATTGCCCGCAATGTCGTAAAAATATTGGTTGTTTGCGCTTGAAGAACCAATAACTATATTAGTTAATTTATTGGCTATGACATAAGAATATGTGTCAATAATTCCATATCCTTTATTTTTTGATAACCGATTTTGTGCGTGATCATAAGCGTAATATGTTAAAATACCACTATTCTCAGAAATTATTTGATCGCGATTATCATAGTTGTATGAATAATTTTTCTGTGTGCCATCAATTGTTTCGCTTATTGCTGTAATTTGTTGGGCGTTGTTGTATGTATAACTTAAATTAACTTTATCCGTAGAATAATATTTGCCAACAATAGCGCTTAATCGTTGCTCGCTATCATAGGATCGACAAGTAAGAGAACCGAGACCGTTTTCTGTAACTGACGTATTTGCAATTTTACCATTTGGATTATATGTATTGCTAACATGTATAGTTTTACCAAGTCGCCTACATTTTAATACGGATAGCCGATTTAATACATCATAACGAAATTCATTAGCAATATAATCATTGTCAGCGCTAACATACATACCGGTGCGATTATCAAGCAAATCATATTCGGAATAAAATGTGTGATATAAATTCGCATTATCGTTATAATCGGTATATTCAATTATCCTGCGATTTAACGTGTCATAAGCGTTTGTGATTTGAACTGCCCAGTCGGTCATTTCGAGCACGTTCCCGACTTTATCATACGCGTAAGTTATGTTTTGATCGGTAAAGCTACCATAAATAATCGACGTGTCACAAGTTGGTATCGTTAATCCCTGTATTATAGGGGCATGTTATGGTGTCAGGAAACTAGTGGTCAATTGACTGTTATGGGGTCAGGCACCAAATCTCGACACAACAAATTCTTTTTTTAAACCACGAAGACTTGAAGAACACGAAGCAATACAATCTTAAGATTTTAAAATCATTTTGCTGTAAATCATTTTGCGGAAAAAGAAGTTTGCAGAATAATGAACAGCAGAACAATTAAGAGGCAAACAAAAAATGTCGATTATTGAACCCCCCGCGTATGCTGGGGCATTCAACACTTTTTGACGATCAGACTTTTTCTTTGGGTTCTGTGGACTCTGTGGTTAAAACTCCCTTAGAGTGCTATTTTTGATAGCAAAAACAGCACTCTAAGGACTATTTTATACCTTTATACGAATATAAACAGCTTATTTAACGACACTTGACTCGGTCCGACCCGCGCCGACAGTTTAATGCACTTGCCGGTCCTGATAATGCGGTAAATATAGACGATATTTCAATAAAGTTTATTGTACCTGAAC
>CBDVDN010000275.1:0-1653 GCA_965372775.1 uncultured Gammaproteobacteria bacterium | reverse complement strand
CAGTTTCCTAAAAATTTACCGCGGGTGAAAGGACGTAATTCGTTCGGCGTTTACACATAACCATTACGTATGTTTTGTTTCACATTTGGCTTTTTTAGCCAATTTTAAAAAAATAGCATATCGTTTATAAGAAATTTTCTAAATTCTATTTTTATCTATTTTCAATATATCAACAGGATTTAATACTTGCAGTTGCTTTCTTAGCCGAATCCCAAGAACAAGAGCAGAAAAAAATATTCCGCATATCATACCAAGCCATACGCCAGCCGATGCAAATTTAAGCACAAAACCAAAAATATAACTCATCGCTACACCAATCCCAAAAATACCAATAGAGCTTACAAACATAGGATATTTAGTGTCTTTAAGTCCGCGCAAAGCGCCTGTTGTAAAAATTCTTAGATAATCAAATATTAACCATATAGAAATAATAACAAAATAAAGTTTCGCATACTTTATAAGCTCAGAAAAACTTTTTTGATGAATATTAATATCGAATGCTATCATTTTTTGTCTTAGCAATAAAAAACATATTGCAACAATCAGCATTATAATTAATGAAAAAACAAACCCTGTTTTAACCGCCAATTTAACGCCCTTTTTATTTTTTCTGCCCACCTCATGCCCCACTCTAATCGCAATTGTTTCAGAAAAACCAAAGGCAATAATAATAACAACCACAAAATACTGCCAGACTATTTGGTAAGCAGCTAATTGATTCTTGCCAAAATAACCTACCATAAACACCATAATAACCAACGCAACAACTTCTATTGTTCGTGTTAACGCTATTGGTATTCCTACTCTAATCAATTCAAACAAATATGTTTTATTGAACTTCCAAAAATATTTTTTACGAAAATATTTTCTCCCCTCTTTTGCAAAAAATAAATATATCCCGATCGAGATTGATGCCAACAAACATACAATAAAAGAAGAAAAAGGTATCCCTGCTATACCAAGCTTAGGAACACCTAGTTTGCCGTAAACAAAAACATACATAGCGAGTATTTCAAATGGGACTTGTAAAACACTAATAGCTAAAACAATACGAGTTTCACCTATACCAATTAAAAAGCGATCAAAAACCTCAAGCAACTGGGCGGGGAAAATACAAAGAATTGATGTGTGCAAATAACTTATTGCCAAAAATAAAACTTCATGATTAATTTTTGTATGTCTTAAAAAAAGTGTAATAGAATAAAGAAATAACGATAACGGAATTACAGTAATGATTGATAAAAATATCCCTTGTGAGACAGTAATGGTAACACCATCATAATTTTGTGCGCCATAATGATGTGAAATTAATATACTTATTGATGAAAATAAACCAATAATAAAAATATAAACTGTCACAAAAACACGAGATCCAATAGCTAGAGCAGCCAATTGATTTTCACCAAACTTCGCCATAAAAAAAGTTGCCATAAATGGCGTTAAAATATAGATAATGCGCGACATCGATAAAGGTAACGCTAAATTTGCAAAATCTTTTACTTCTTCAAGATATGTTTTGTGTGAAGTACTACCCATTGTCTAGACCAATTTTACCAAATTTATAGACACAAAATCCGTATCTTCTCCATATTGCAGGGTAACCAAAATCCACCATTTAAAATTCCAGCCGAGCGATTTAGTATATTTCCCGCA
>CBDVDN010000274.1:0-1708 GCA_965372775.1 uncultured Gammaproteobacteria bacterium | reverse complement strand
TATGATAAAGCTGGAAAAACAGTTAAGCGCGCTATTCATATTTCGGAATTAAGTTATGATAAAATGTCGGTGGGTAAATATCGGCATTTCATGTTAAAAGAAATATTTGATCAGCCGGATGCTGTTCAAGCAACGATAGAAGGACATATTAGTCAGGGAAAAGTATTACTTGAATCTTTTGGTCAACAGGCTGCTGAATTATTTGCAAAGACAAAATGCATACAAATTGTAGCATGCGGGACAAGTTACAATGCGGGGATGGTTGCACGTTACTGGTTAGAAGAAATTGCAAATGTTCCTTGTCAAGTTGAAATAGCAAGCGAAATTCGATATCGCAAAACAGTCATAGCGCCTGGCACGTTATTTTTAACGATTTCTCAGTCTGGAGAAACCGCTGATACATTAGCGGCATTGCGTCAAGCGAAAAAACAGCCGTACATTGGTTCGTTAGCCATTTGTAATGTTACGGAAAGTTCTCTTGTGCGCGAATCGGATTTGGTTTTTATCACACGAGCAGGGACAGAAGTTGGTGTTGCATCAACCAAAGCCTTTACCGCACAGTTAACCGCATTATTGATGTTAACGTTTGCGTTAGCTCAAGGGGAAATTGATAAAAAAGCGCGAGAAAAAATGCTTGCTTCACTTCGATCTTTACCAAAGAAAATTCTTGAGACGTTGAAATTAAATAATGAAATTAAAAAAATAGCACATTCGTTTTCTAACAAACAACACACTTTATTTTTAGGACGCGGTGTAGAATTTCCTATTGCATCGGAAGGCGCGCTCAAACTAAAAGAGATTTCTTATATTCATGCGGAAGCGTATCCGGCGGGCGAATTAAAACATGGACCTTTAGCGTTGGTTGACGAAGAAATGCCGGTTATTGTGCTTGTTCCCAATAATGCGTTATTATATAAAATGAAATCTAATTTACAAGAAGTGCGTGCACGCGGCGGAAAATTAATTCTTTTGACGCCCGCATCTGCCGGCATAAAAAAAACGAAAGATATGACGATTATAAAAATGCCGGAAACAGACGATTTAATCGCACCAATAATTTACACGATCCCGTTACAGCTTTTGGCGTACCATGTTGCTTTAATAAAAGGAACCGACGTTGATCATCCAAGAAATCTCGCGAAATCTGTTACGGTGGAGTGAGCAGCAAGGAGAGATAATTATGTTAGGAAGCATCTTTATATATGCAATTATGCGGCTTCCTTGTAAATACTTTGTGCGGCAAGATCCCAATCTTTCTTCCAACTTTTGCTGAAAATTGACGTGCGCAATTGCAAAACTGCATGTGCTTCATCTCGAGACCATTGCATTGTTTTGTTTTGTTTCTGTCTGTTATTTATTAAAGAGTTAACTGACCCTTCTGCAACGTTGCTCGTATATACTTCTTTATTTAACTGTCTGGTATGATACTTTATTATGTGTTCCTTGTTATTATTAATGTAAGTTTCTATTTCTTTCAATGCTTCAATGGCGTTATTGTTAGCACTGTTGCAAAAAATTAGTCAAAAATTTTTATTTTCATTTTAACTGCTGTAAATATAGATATTTGCTTTTTTAAGCTGCTATTCCGAACAATTTATTAATGAAGCCAACTTGCGCGCATACGTCGCCCTTGGCAATATAACGAAGCTGTCTTTTTTGAACCATTCTCATCGTTTCCATTCCATCAATCGTTTTGCGTGCAGTGTTG
>CBDVDN010000273.1:0-1712 GCA_965372775.1 uncultured Gammaproteobacteria bacterium | reverse complement strand
CGCTCAGCAATATATCCCAAAAAAATACTCGCTAAAAAATACGAAAATCTCACCATACTGGGAAAAAAACTTAAGAAACGCTCTACCACCAACAACCATCGCATATGGAGAGTACGACGGTGTCAGAAATGACTCAGAAGGATATGCAGAAAAATTAATAAAAGCAGGCAATAAAATTGGAAAAATTATTTTTAAAGGGCAAACACACAGTACAATCTTATTGCGTAAAGCTCTGTTTGACGGAGAAGATCCTGCGCTAATCATTGCAAAACACCTAAAAGGTTTAAAGCATAGAAGATGAATTGCACAACTTAGAAGTTTTGTAGATCTGCTGTAGGGGCAGCCCTTGCGGCTGCCCATTTAGGCGACCGCAAGGGTCGCTCCTACGTAAAACCTAAAAAATTTTCTAAAAAAACCAAAATATGTTTGCAAGATATATCTTTTAGACCTATAATGGCGCGAAACACAAAACAAGAAGTTATGTTTATGAGGATCAACAAAACACAATATGCGATTTTAGGTGCGTTAAGCATTCAAACAATGTCTGGTTACGATATAAAAAAATGGTTATTAGAAGTTACTGGGTCATTTTGGGCAGAAAGCCCGGGGCAAATTTATCCGACATTGTCAAAATTACTTGCGGATGGCTTAGTTAAATGCAATGAAGAACAAACAAAAGGCAAAAGACCGCGTAAAGTTTACAGCATCACAAAAAAGGGATCGAATGTGTTAAAAACATGGCTGCAATTACCCGCAGAAAGTCCGACTATTCGCAATGAATTACGACTCAAATTGTTTTTCGGAAACAATATGTCAAAAGAAGATTGTATTGCTCACTTAGAAAGCCGAAAACACCGCGCAAATGAAAACTTGATTCGCTACAAATCAATTCAAAAACATATCAAAGATCAACACAAAAAAGACGAAAACTCTTTTTATTGGCTGTTAACACTTAAGAGCGCCATCATGCATGAACAAGCAGAACTCAACTGGTGTGAGAAATCTGTTAAAACTTTGAAAAGAAAACGAGGCAAATGATCATGAAAATACTAACCATCAACGCATCTCCGCGAGGCAAAGAAGGTTGCACTTTTAAAATGTTAGAGCCACTTTTAAAAGGCATGCAACAAGCAAATGCTAAAACGGAAATCATACATTTAGGCAAACTGAACATTCATCACTGCATCGGCTGCCTTGCCTGCTGGACTAAAACACCCGGAAAATGTGTTTTTGACGACGATATGGCGTCTCTGCTGCCAAAATTGATTGAGGCAGATTTAATTATTTACGGCACGCCTTTGTATTATTACACGATGACAGGATTGCTAAAAAACTTTATGGATCGTACTATACCCTTAGCATCACCCTATATGATAGAAGGTGAAAGCAATAAAAATATCACAAGTCATCCAAAACGGTATGAATACCACGCAAAAAAAACATTATTAGTTTCTCCTTGCGGATTTCCT
Source organism: uncultured Gammaproteobacteria bacterium (assembly GCA_965372775.1). Taxonomy (GTDB): domain Bacteria; phylum Pseudomonadota; class Gammaproteobacteria; order UBA12402; family UBA12402; genus CBDVDN01. Next base: position 243 of record CBDVDN010000273.1, on the reverse strand, counting down.
GAATATGTACACTTTGAACCGCTTGTTTTTACATTTAAACATATTGCAAAATCAACGAACTCCACCTATTTAGGAGAAATATTACGTCCTGCCGCACCATTGTTATGCATCGATCATTTCAAAAAAGAATCTAGCATTTATTTTGAAAACCTTAAAAAAGCCGGACAACAATTAATTGAGCAGGAAAAAATTAACGATGATTTAATGAAATTTAAATCGTAAACATGCCCTACAACATACGCC
>CBDVDN010000272.1:0-1719 GCA_965372775.1 uncultured Gammaproteobacteria bacterium | reverse complement strand
CAAAAACAGAGATTGGCTGAGTGTGGTGTAGTGTTCGATCAGTTGCTCATCTTTTTTCCTTAGATTATCAGCCGCATCGAGAATTGCAGCAACCTGTTGTTGCTCTTCTATAGGCAGGAACGGGACTTTAACAATCTCAGCAAATTTTCTTGAAATACCACCTACTGTAGCACCTCGAAAATCAGACAAAACTTGTCGTTGCCCATCGACAGAAGCAAGAAAGTAAAAGATATACTTTGGATGCGCTATTTTAAAGTCGACTGATAAACGAAACACATGTTCATTTATCGAAGCAAGATTGAAGGGAAATGTTTCATCTATGAAGCTTGTCTTCCCTGTTGTTGCCACATCTTTGACGATTAAAATATCATTTAACTGTATTTTTCCCTTTTTCTGAGCTTCATAAAAACTCATTGAGATGTATTTTATTTTTTTAAAGTTAAAGCCACCTTGTGAATCTAAATGTTCAGCCCCCAAACTTGGCACGCCCTCTTTTAAATCTCCTACTCCACCTTTTGGACGACTCCCAGAATCTAAATTACTGATCAACTTATCCAAAGATATCAGCTGCGAACTCAACTCAACAACTCCTTCAACATCTGTAAGGCTTGTGTTCGTTCAGTATCCAATTGCTCAATCTCAGCAATAATTTGTGCCGGTGGTGCGTAATCCACTTGTTCATACACTACTTCTTTATAACGATTGATACTCAAGTCCCATGCCTTGCCTTTAATTTCTTTAAACGGCACGAGGAAGCTTTGATCGGTGCGACTACGATTTGTTTCTTGGTCTCGATGTTTAAATCGTTCGATAATATCAGGGATATTGTCATCTTTCATCGGGCTACGTTTATCATCCAAACTAAAGCCATCGGCTTGCATGTCATAGAACCAGACCTTATCTGTACCGCCGTTATTGGTTTTGGTGAACACTAATATCGCGGTACTTACCCCTGCATAAGGTTTGAATATCCCACTTGGCATCGAGATCACGGCTTCAAGTTTGTGTTTCTCAACCAGCGTTTGACGAAGTTGTTTGTGGGCATTGGACGCGCCGAATAACACGCCATCGGGAATGATGACGGCACAACGTCCACCAATTTTTAGCATGCGCAGTATTAAGCCTAAAAACAACAGTTCAGTCTTTTTAGTTTTAACGGTTTTGAGTAATGAGCTTTCTACGCTGTCGTAATCCAGCGAACCTTTGAATGGCGGGTTGGCTAAGATCAAACTAAATTGGTCACGGCTATCGGCATTGGCTTCACTCAAGGCATCACGACCTATCAGTTGTGGGTTATCTATGCCATGCAATTGCAGATTCATCGCACCGATGCGTAACATGGTGCTATCAAATTCGATACCCGTAAACATATCGGTGTTGAAATGATCACGGAAGTCCTGTTCATGCAGCCATTCAGGATGATGCTCATGCACATATTCACCAGCAGCCACCAAAAAGCCAGCCGTACCGCACGCAGGGTCGCAAATTGTGTCTTCTCTACTGGGCTGCATCATTTCCACCATCAATTTAATGATGTGACGTGGCGTTCTAAATTGTCCGTTTCTACCTGCGGTGGCAATCTTGGATAACAGATACTCGTAGAGATCGCCTTTGGTATCACGATCATCCATTTTAATTTTGTCGATCATCTGTACTACTTGATCCAACAACTTGGGGGTTGGGATCATGAAGGTCGCACCTTTCATGTATTTAGCAAAC
>CBDVDN010000271.1:0-1728 GCA_965372775.1 uncultured Gammaproteobacteria bacterium | reverse complement strand
TTTGGTAACTTTATCGGAACATTCATACCGGCTGCCATTATACTGACTTTAGGCGCTGTTTGGCTTGGCATGGGAAAACCATCACAAATTGTGCTTTCCGCGCATACCTTCTTTCCGCATCCTTCACACATGCACTTTCGAGACTTAGTGTTCCTCGCCGGCTTAATGTTTTCTCTAACAGGGATGGAAGTCTCCGGCGCACATGCAGCCGACGTTAAAAATACTAGAAAAAATTATCCTAAAGGGATCTTCCTAGCCGTCATCATGATTTCGTTAATTGGATTCGGCGCTTTGTCCATTGCCATTGTTGTCCCACAAAAAAACTTAAGTTTAATTGCCGGCACAATGCAGGCATTCACGGTATTTTTCACAAAATTTCATATAGAATGGCTCACACCCGTTCTCGCTTTATCAATTGTATTAGGCATAATCGCTGCGTTAAATTCCAGTATTATCGGGCCTAGTAAAGGATTATTCGGTGCGGCAACAGGCGGAGAAATCCCCCCTATTTTGACCAAAATCAACAAACACAATATGCCGACTAATATGTTTATATTTCAAGGTATCGTCGTTACGCTCATCACGATGTTATTTTTGTTCATGCCGTCTATTAATACTTCCTATTGGATCATCGTTGCTATTGTAACGATTCTTTATCTGGCTATGTATTTATTGCTTTTTACAGCGGGCATCGTACTGCGGTATAAAAGACCAAACGTCATAAGAGCTTATAAAGTTCCATTCGGAAATATAGGCATGTGGATAATCGCAGGCATTGGATTCATCAGTACTGCTTTCGTTATGATTATCAGTTTTTTCCCACCGACAAATATGAAAATCGGTAGCATTCTAAATTATGAACTGATCTTATTTATTGGAATAGGCATTTTAGGCGGTCTTGGTTTTCTTATTTATGCCTGTCGCAAACCGCATTGGGTTATCAAAAAAACATCGTGATTTTGAAAAGGCAATTCTTACAATCGCACTATCGAAAATTTTGCAGACTACTATCCAATTAGTATTTACTTCTCTGCATACTAGCCAATACTTCCAGGAAGCATAACTCCTGTTGACAAATTTTTAAGCTGCTATGAGGGGTTAATTGTCCATCCCCGCAAAATTTCTAACGATCGCACTCAAACCCTTGCTGTGTTTGGCTTTCAACGTCAAAATTGATTTTATGCATATCATCACGCTCGCATTAAGCGGTTGTAAATCAATAGCTTTTTGATTGCTACAAACCTTGTGTTTTTAAGCAATAGCAATCAATGAATGCTAATATTTGTTCGGACCCATATCCCATCGTATTTTTGGATCGTCAAACATAATTTCTTTTGGATCAAAACTATAGGGGTCAAAACTTTCGCCTATCCACTCCATCATATCCTCATAGTCAGAATGTTTGGGGTTTTTTATAATTTGCAAAAAATCTTCGTATCCCCATACTCCGCCAACATCTTCAGGCGGGCATGCGTTTTTGCCTTTTATGCATATAGGATATTTTTGCTTGGACATTACATCAAATATACCTTCAAATTTGATTTGATGTCTCCAACCATCTCCAAAATCGTACACGTATGTTGCTGTTGTATTTTGATCGTTAAAGAAATCTCGAATTTTGATATCTTTGTCTCTTTTTGTGCAAAAATCCTCAAATACAGGATCTGGTACACCCATGCTCTCTTTACGACCTGAATCAGGATTAATAATTTCAAAATCATTCAAATC
>CBDVDN010000270.1:0-1738 GCA_965372775.1 uncultured Gammaproteobacteria bacterium | reverse complement strand
CTACGTTTAAATCTTGGGAATATGAGTAACTATTCCACGCGATTTAAACGTAGCGTAGGACAAAAAATAACGGCGCTACAAATTCGTCTGGAACGAATTTGGGCGCACGCAGTGCGCTGCTTCGCCGCGAAATACATGGATGTATTTCATCCAAATTCCTCAAATTATGACTGCGTGTTAATGTACATTAGTTTTAACTACGAACGAATCACAGCGAGTTTTAAGTTTGTCGTTTTCGCCCACATTCAGAAGTCGATGTCCGGATGAAACGACTTCATCGTTTATTTTGCCAAGTGTTTCAGGGGTAAATAATTTTACGTTGTCTTTTATTGTTTGTAGTTTGTAATAATGATTTTCATTCACTAAACCATGACAAAGCATCTCGCGTATCTTTTTATGCTCATTTACCATTCCATGCAATCTGTCGTAATCCCAACTTAAATTTAAACGCAACATGCCCATCACAAATATTTGCCACAACGGCATTCCTGGTCTGCCATTAGTTTTGCTAATGTTGTCGGGAATTAGTTCTTCGAGTAAAGCAAAAATCTTTTCTCGAGATACATCATCACAATACAAATGTTGAAGCCCTTTTAGAATTTTGGCAACGTCATCTCGTGATTTTGCATCAATTTTAATATCTTTAATTGAAGTTTCGCCAAGTGTTAGCTGAAGGTTCTCGATTGCACGCATTTTGTTTAACTCCTTATTTCTAGGATAAATGTTGCTTTCTAAAGCAACAATTATACCGCAAAAAACATTTAATATAAAGAAATATGCTATAAATAAAGTATTTTTTAGTATTTTGATTTTATACTTCTTAACGCAAAATAATAAATAAAAAATCATCGAAGTTTTTTTGAAAGCTGAAATAAAGTAGAAAATGTTGAATGAAGATTTAGTGTTTTTATGAAAAATGGGCGGTTTTTTAAAGAATTATGCTTGCTTATTGATCAAATCAGAAAAACTTTGATTAGATTATAGTTCGATCGGCAAAGGAAAAATGCTTTTTTTTAAAGCGTGAAATTAGCATGCCCATAGTTTTCTGCCAGACACTAATTATCTTAATTATCTGCATAATACAACAAGCCAAATTTTATGTGATCGCGACATATTATCCTATTTTATTTGCAGGCGGAGCTATTTTAACCGAAAAACTCACCGCCCGATTTAAATTGAATTTAATTAGAATAATTTACACTTTATTAATCATTATAAGCTCTCTAATCATACTACCAATAGTAAGACCTATTTTACCAATAGATATGCTTATAAACTATATGAGCCTCTTGAATCGCCTAGATTTCATAACTCAAACAAAAACAGAAAGATTAAAACTTGGAATTTTACCGCAATTTTTTGCCGATCGATTCGGATGGGAAGAAATGACGTCACAAGTCGCGAAAATATATTATTCACTGCCCAAAAAAGAAAGACAAAACACATTCATAGCAACTCAAAATTATGGTGAAGCAAGCGCCATTTATTTTTTTGGTAAAAAATATAAGCTCCCCATGTCTGTTTCTCAACTCTTACAATATTTCGTTTGGGGATATGGAAAAGCATCACAATCCTCTACCGTAATAACAGTAGGATACGGCATCGATCGTTTAAAAGATCTCAGACAAACATTTAATGAAGTTAAGCAAGCGGGTAAAACCTATAACAAATATGCCATGCCTTTCGAAAACCAACCCATATATTTATGACGCGGATGGAAAAAACCAATAAAAGAAGC
>CBDVDN010000269.1:0-1745 GCA_965372775.1 uncultured Gammaproteobacteria bacterium | reverse complement strand
TTGAAATGAATTAAATTTGAGCTAAATTGATTTAATTTTTTTAGCTGCATAAAACTGTAAAAAAATAAAAGCGACGCGGACATGACGTCTACCCATCGCCGCAATGTAGTAGGTTCTGTTTTAGATGATGATGTCATATGTTTGTTCCAATGTTTTTAAAGTTATTTCGTTCGTATTTCTGATTTTGGAATACCTTTTATAAAATGTTCATAACATACAGAAATATAGCGCTCGTTTCCGCCTATCTCTACTTGATTGCCGGTACGTACCGTCTTGCCATTTTCATCAATACGCAAAATCATTGTTGCTTTTCTACCGCAATGACAGATCGTTTTGATTTCGATGATGTCTTCTGCCCATGCAAGCAAATACTTACTCCCCTCAAAAGGTTCGCCGCGAAAATCCGTTCGAAGTCCATAAGCTAAAACCGGACGTTTTAAATAAGTTTTAATCTTAGCAAGCTGCTGCACCTGTTCCTTATTAATAAACTGCGCTTCATCCACTAAGACACAATGAATATTCGAATTTTTCCGAATCGCTTTTTCTGTATGATCATAAAAATCAAATTGCTTATCGTACAAAACTGCTTCTGCATCCAATCCTATGCGTGAAGCAATCTTGCCCTTAGCATCACGATCGTCAAAAGCCGGCTTAAATAATAAAGTATCCATACCGCGCTCATTATAGTTATACGATGCTTGAAGCAAAGTTGTAGTCTTACCGGCATTCATTGATGAATAATAAAAATGCAATTTTGCCACTTTAATTATTCTCCAAGCGTTTTTAGAATATCATCTAGTAAAGAACTTGCGCCAAACCGAAAAGTATTTTGCGATATCCAACCTTGTCCCATCACATGCTTTGCAATATTTAAATATTCGCCTGCTTGTTGAGTCGTACGAATACCGCCAGCTGCTTTAAATCCTACAGACTGCTCGCTCTCTTTGATCGCCAGCAACATAGCTGTAGCAGCTTCCAGTGTTGCGCCTATCTCAATTTTGCCGGTTGACGTTTTTAAGAAATCCGCGCCCGCATCGATAATTAAACGACTTGCGGAATAAATTGTTTCCGTATCCGGAAACGCGCCAGTTTCTAAAATAACTTTCAAATGAACCTGATGCCCACACGCAAGACTGCAAGCACGAACCATATTACCAACTGAATCAATTTTTCCAGACAGATAGGTCTGATAAGGCCATACAACATCAACTTCATCTGCGCCATTAACAATCGCTTGTTCTACTTCCTTAATAACTTTCTTAAGCGGTGTTGTCCCCTCTGGGAAATTAGCGACTGTTGCTATTTTTACAGTAGATCCCGCAAGCTGTTTCTTAGCAAATGCCACAAACTGCGGATAAACGCACACAGCAGCGACTGGACCCCGCTTAGTTACGGCACGCCGACATAATGCGGCAATTTTTCCTTCCGTGTCATCTTCACTAAGACTCGTTAGGTCGATCAAAGACAGCGCATATAATGCGGCTGTCTGTAGATTAACTGGACTATCTGCCATCTTTAAAGATTCCTCATAGTATTTATTTAGAAAGCTCATCTGCATTTTTCTCCAAGAACATTTTAATTAATTTCACAAGATTTTTCGCTGCAATATTGCCATATTTCAAAGTTTCTTCATGGGAAGGCGGCATATCCACCATTCCAGCTGCAAGATTAACCACAGAAGAAATTGCCGCAACTTTCAAGCCACAATGACGCGCAACGATAACTTCAGGAACAGTTGACATTCC
>CBDVDN010000268.1:0-1779 GCA_965372775.1 uncultured Gammaproteobacteria bacterium | reverse complement strand
CGGGAAATATACTAAATCGCTCGGCTGGAATTTTAAATGGTGGATTTTGGCCCACATAACCGATTGTATAAATACCATATTTCGCATATAATTACAGGCAATTTATTATTCAGCACAAATAAAGGTTCTAATGAAAAACAAAACTATCATTATCGGCATTGCTGGTCCCTCCGGCTCTGGAAAAAGTTTGCTCTCAAATACCATTGTAAATGAATTAGGCTCTAAGCATGTTGCGGTTATTTCCGAAGATTCATACTATAAAGACTTAGCGCATTTACCTCATACAGAACGCGCAAAAATAAACTTTGACCACCCTGATGCTTTAGATCATGAACTGCTTGCCAAACATCTGAAACAATTACAAGCTGGTAAACCCGTTTCAATCCCCATGTACAATCATGTCACGCATACTCGGTTTAAAGAAACTAAAAAAATCGGTCAACATATCATTATTGTTATTGAAGGTATTTTAATTTTCGCCGACAAAGCAGTAAGAGAAGAAATGGACATCCGTATATTTATGGACACGCCGCTGGATATTTGTCTGATTCGCCGCATACGGCGAGACACAAAAGAGCGCGGACGATCCATTGAATCCGTACTGGATCAATATGAACAAACTGTCAGACCGATGTACCTGCAATTCATCGAACCTACAAAACGATATGCAGATATTGGTGTACCGCGCGGTGGCGAAAACCGCATTGCTATCGACATGATCAAAGCCAAAATGCGGGAACTGCTTAATGAAAACAGCGACTAACTTTTGCTAGATTTTCCTACAAAAACTTAATCCTATTCTTATTGTAGTTATTTTTTTATTGTGCCATACTTTTTCGCATACAAAGGCATAATACCTATTGAGCAAGGACGCTCGGGGCTTTCAGGAAGAAAGTGGGTATTATGCCGTTTTTTTATGAGTTTCCAAAATATCTACAACGCCAAAAACTCTGCCTCATCGATAACCTTTACACCTAATTTTTGTGCTTTTTCCAGTTTTGATCCCGGGGATGCACTTGCTACAACAAAACTCGTATTTTTCGATACGCTGCTGGAAACTTTTGCGCCTAATAACTGCAGTTTCTCTTTCGCTTCCTCACGCGTCATCGACTGCAAAGTTCCGGTTAACACGACCGTTTGCCCTTCTAATGGTTGAACAACTTTTTTTGATACCTCAATTTTCGGCCAATGCACGCCAATTTTTATTAATGAATCAATAACTTCTAAATTATGCGCCTGTTTAAAAAAAGCATGAATATGCTGCGCGACGATAGGACCTACATCCGACACAGTCTGCAAAATTTCTTCATCTGCATGCGCTAATGTATCCAAATTTCCGAAATGATAAGCCAAGTTCCGCGCGGTTGCCTCTCCGACTTCACGAATACCCAACGCATATAAAAACTTCGGCAAAGTTGTCGTTTTACTCTTTTCCAGTGCCTGCAATAAATTCTTCGCTGATTTCTCAGCCATTCGTTCTAAACCAGCTAATTGATCAAGTGTTAGTTTATGTAAATCGTCAACATGATTGACTAACCCAACATTGACTAACTGTTCGACCAATTTATTTCCCAGTCCTTCAATATCCATTGCTTTACGAGAAGCAAAATGTTTAATCGCTTCCTTTCTTTGTGCAGAACAATAAATAGCCCCACTGCATCGCGCAATAGCTTCACCTTCCACCATCACGACTTGCGAATGACAAACTGGACATGTATCCGGCAAAACGATCAATTTTGCATTTTTAGGACGTCTACCTTTTATAACCGAAACAACTTC
>CBDVDN010000267.1:0-1791 GCA_965372775.1 uncultured Gammaproteobacteria bacterium | reverse complement strand
CAAACTTGCAATTGAGCTGTCACCCAGCTCATCTAGTGAAATATTGATTCCGATGTGTCCGGCAAATGCCATTTCACAAACGGTTGCAAGTAATCCGCCATCCGAGCGATCATGATATGCGAGTAATAAACCCTTTTTGTTCAATTTTTGAATAACACTAAAAAAGTTTTTTAGGCTGTTAGCATCCTCTAAATCAGCACTGTGATGCCCGAGTTTTTTATACACTTGTGCCAAACATGTCGCACCGAGTCGATTTTTGCCTTTACCTAAATCAATTAAAATTAAATCACTATCGCCTTTATCTGTTCTTAATTCAGGTATCAGGGTCAAAGATACATCTTCAACAGGCGCAAAAGCTGAAATAATGAGTGATAACGGAGCAGTAACGGAATGGTTTCCCTCCTCATCATCCCAAACCGTTTTCATGGACATGGAATCTTTACCCACTGGAATGGCAATACCGAGTTTTGGGCAAAGTTCTTCTCCCACCGCTTTTACCGCATCATATAAACCGGCATCTTCACCCGGATGTCCCGCGGGAGCCATCCAGTTTGCCGATAACACCATGTCGCTGATTTTATTAATGCGTGCTGCGGCAATATTGGTAATCGCTTCACCCACTGCCATACGTGCCGAAGCAGCATGATCAAGCAAAGCTATCGGGGTGCGCTCCCCCATAGCCATGGCTTCACCTTTTAGGCTGTCATACGCTGCAGCCGTAACCGCCACGTCTGCCACCGGAACTTGCCAGGGGCCAACCATTTGATCCCGTGCCACCATACCCGTTACGGTACGATCCCCAATGGTGATTAAAAAGTTTTTTGACGCGACAGTGGGTAACGCTAAAACACGTTTAGCCGCTTCGGGAATATTTATATCCGCAAGAGAAAAATCTTGTTTTGCCACAGGATGATGTTTCACATCCCGACGCATTTTAGGCGGTTTACCCAACAACACATCCATTGGCATATTGATCGGCGTATTATCAAAATACCCATCACCAACGATCAAATCCTGTTCTTTAGTGGCTTCACCAACAATTGCAAACGGGCAGCGTTCACGCGCACAAATGTCGCTAAAATCGTCGATATCGTCCGAACTTACGGCTAAAACGTAGCGTTCTTGCGCTTCATTACACCAAATTTCCATGGGCGCCATGCCCGGCTCATCATTCGGGATTAAACGCAGCTCAAAATGGCCACCGCGACCACTATCGTTAACTAATTCAGGCAATGCATTCGACAAACCGCCTGCACCAACATCATGAATACTGATGATCGGATTTTGCGCGCCCATTTGTACGCAGGTATCTATCACTTCCTGCACTCGGCGTTCAATTTCGGGGTTGCCCCGTTGAACCGAGGCAAAATCCAGGCTTTCCTGACTCTCACCGGTTGCCATGGATGAGGCTGCGCCGCCACCCAGACCAATCAACATCGCTGGACCACCTAAGACAACAATCTGTGAACCGGGTGGAATATCATTTTTATCAACATGATCAGCGCGAATATTTCCCAGCCCACCAGCCAACATAATCGGCTTGTGGTAACCCCGTTCTTCTTCGCCGCCAAAACTACTGACTTTCTCTTCGTAAGTTCTGAAATAACCACAAATATTCGGACGCCCAAATTCATTATTAAATGCAGCTGCACCAATGGGGGCTTCAAGCATAATATCGAGTGCGGAGACAATGCGCCCTGGTTTACCAAAGTCTGTTTCCCACACCTGAGGGGAAGCTGGAATTTTTAAATTTGAAACAGAATAACCACAAAGTCCTGCTTTGGGTTTTGA
>CBDVDN010000266.1:0-1795 GCA_965372775.1 uncultured Gammaproteobacteria bacterium | reverse complement strand
TGCACGAATTGCAAGAAAAATGCATTTAGCCAATATGGCGCATCGTGATTTTTATCTAGCCCATTTTCAGCTTGACAAGACTTTCAACCCAAAAAACCCTAAGCTATATCTTATTGATCTGCATCGCGCCATCATCAAAAAAAGCTTAGCGCGGCGCTGGAAAATAAAAGACATTTCAAGCTTGTATTTTTCTGCGATGAAAGCAGGACTTACGCGCACAGATATTTGCCGATTTTTAAAATTATACTTTAACCAACCCTTGCGCGATATATTTCATCAAAAAACCAATTTTTTACATAAAGTAGAAAAGCGAGCAAGAAAACTATACGCAACGAAAGAAGCATGATGAATCAAGCATCGAAAAACGCACTATTTTTACGAAAAATAAAGCACGACTTTAAACAACCTTTCACGCTGCAATTAAACAATGACACCACTCTTGAATGTCATCAGATCTTACGCATCTTACCAAAAAAAAGACTGGTTGCATTTGCAAAATGGAACAACAAAGAAGTTGTCGCAAAAATATTCTTTAGCCGTTTTCTAGCCCCAAAACACTTCGAACGCGAAACCAAAGGAAATACTGCTTTAAACCGTGAAGGAATCTTAACGCCAAGCATATTGTATCGCGGAAAAACAAAAGAAAAGCATTCGGCTTATGTTTTGTTATTTGAGCGCATAACCCCAACAACAACAACCTTACAATTCACAAAAAACACTGACTTCAGCGAAAAAAATAAAATACATTTTAGCAAAATTCTCAAATTACTCTCTGGCTTACATCTCAATGGATTTTATTTGCACGACTTACATCCTGATAACTTCATCTTTTCGCACAAAGGGCTTTATATTATTGATACCGCTCAATTATCAATAAAAAAACCCTGCCATTTAAAAAACATAAACAACTTATCTCACTTACTCTCGCAATGCTTCCCTCCTTCTCTTTCCCTCGAAAAATGGATAGTCGACCCCTATTTTTCCGCACTTCATCAAAATATCGAAGAAGTCGAATTAGCGTTAATAAAAAAGTACTTAAAAAAATATTACAAGAAAGAAGAAACTCATTTACTAAAGAAAATATTTCGTTCTTCAACGCAATTTATTCAGCATAAGACTTTTACACTAAATGGAATTTTTGACCGCTCCCTATCGGATAAGTTTCCAAAAAATATCGAAAATATTAATGACTATATGGAACAAGGACAACTGCTAAAAGCCGGCAATACTTGTACAGTCGTACGCACCAATATTAACGGCATTGACTGCGTCATCAAGCGCTATAACATTAAAAGCTTTTGGCATAGGCTAAAACGTTTACTCCAAAAAAGCCGAGCATCAAAATCTTGGCGAAATGCATTTCTATTACTATTTTACGACATTCAAACACCAAAACCATTTGCCATGATCGAAGAACGAATCGGTCTATTCAGAGCTAGATCCTATTTTATAACAGAATATATCGAAGGCGCGCTGCTAAACGACTATTATCTTGACAAAAAAAATGAGAAAACTTTTAAAACGCTGGCTTTTACCTTATCAAAAATATTTAAATTTCTCAAAAACAACCATATTCAGCATGGCGATATGAAAGCCAACAACTTTATTATCGCTAACAGCTACATTTATTTAATTGACTTAGACAGCATGAAACAACGCTTGCCTTTTATTTATCAATCAAGGAAAATATTCGAGAAAGATTTAGCGCGATTCATGAAAAACTGGAAAGATCATCCGCATATAAATGGTATTTTTTCCATATCAACAAATTCCAAATTATCCATATTTACAAGAT
>CBDVDN010000265.1:0-1795 GCA_965372775.1 uncultured Gammaproteobacteria bacterium | reverse complement strand
AAAATAATAAAATAATAGAAGAATAAAAAAATAATAAAAACAACAATAGTTTTTTTTACAGCCAAGCCAAAAGCTTGGCTTTTTTTTTGTATTTTTGTATTTTCTGCTCAATAACTCATGGTAAATAGCAGAGTCTGTCATTCCTGCTTTTACGCATAGGCGTCAACTTAAGCACAAACTGTCATTACTCAATCAAGGTGAGCACAGGCTCTCGCGAACGCGAGGATCCATATTCCAGAATAGCCTAAATAAAAGCAAATAGATGGGTCATTGCAATATGGGACTGCTGCAATCCGAATATTTTTATTCAAAACCAAAAATATAACGTGTTGATTTATATGGATCCTCGCGTTTGCGAGGATGACAAAAGGAACGGTTTGCAGCAGTCCCAATATGGATGGGTGAAATACGTCTCTGTATTTCGCGGCGAAGCAGCGCACTTCGCGCGCCCAAATTCATTCCTGATGAATTTGTCCCGCTTTCATGGGAATGACAGTCTCTATTTACCACAAGTTATTGAGTAGATACGAATGTGTTGCTTCTCGGCGGATAATATAAAAAAATATCGCGGAGCGATTTCGCCCCTCAATCCTAGATCCTAGATCCTAGTTTTGTTATGATTCAATCTATGAAATATGATAAATCCCTTCAAGAACGCGTTGAATGGCTTAAACAACAGCTTCGAGAACATAATTATAATTATTATGTTTTGAATGCTCCGGCTATTCCAGATAGCGAGTATGATCGTTTATTTTCAGAACTTCAGGCGCTAGAAACACAGTATCCTGAATTTAAGACATCCGATTCTCCAACACAGCGTGTTGGCGCTGCGCCTTTGACTGTATTTACACAAGTTAATCATATTGTTCCGATGCTGTCTTTAGGGAATGCTTTTTCCGAAGATGAAGTCATTGCTTTTGATTCCCGTGTGCGTGACCGCTTGAGTATAGCTCAAGAGATTGATTATGCATGTGAACCGAAATTAGATGGTTTGGCTGTTAATCTTGTTTATGAAAATGGAATTTTGGTGCGTGCTGCAACGCGCGGGGATGGGCAAGTCGGGGAGGATGTGACGCAAAATGTTAAAACGATCAAGATGGTGCCGTTAAGGTTGTTCGGAAAAAATCATCCGAAGTTTATAGAAGTGCGTGGTGAAGTATATATGCCGAAAGCGGGTTTTAATGCTTTGAATGAAGCGGCTAGAAAGAAAGGCGAGAAGACTTTTGCAAATCCGCGTAATGCTGCAGCAGGTAGTTTACGTCAATTAGATTCTCATGTGACGGCAAAACGTCCACTTGCAATGTCTTGCTATGATGTTGGCGAGATTAAAGGTATGCAGCGACCAAATTGTCATAGCGACGTTTTGAAACAATTGCATATTTGGGGATTGCCGCTTATTCAAGAGCATATTGTCGTAAAAGGTATTCGAGCGTGTTTGGCATATTATGAAAAAATCGGTAATAAACGGGAAAGCTTACCATATGACATTGACGGTGTTGTTTATAAGGTCAATCGTATTGATTTACAGAAAAAACTTGGATTTGTTTCGCGTGCGCCTCGATGGTCGATTGCACATAAATATCCTGCGCAAGAAGAATTAACGGTTATTAATGATGTTGAATTTCAAGTCGGTCGTACAGGTGCTTTGACGCCAGTTGCGCGATTAGAACCCGTGTCTGTCGCGGGTGTTGTTGTGAGTAATGCGACGCTTCATAATATTAATGAAATTAAGCGAAAAGATATTCGTATTGGTGATACAGTTATTATTCGTCGAGCTGGTGATGTGATCCCTGAA
>CBDVDN010000264.1:0-1796 GCA_965372775.1 uncultured Gammaproteobacteria bacterium | reverse complement strand
TCAGGACTAAATTTCTCTAACTCAGCAGCTATTTTATTAACCGCTTCGACAGGATCAGAACCATCTAACGGCGCAACATCAACAAAATGCAATAATAATTTCGTTCGCGCAATATGCTTTAAGAACTGAATACCTAATCCAGCACCTTCAGCAGCACCTTCAATAACACCCGGAATATCGGCTATAACAAAACTACGATAGTCATCAACGGACACAACACCTAAATTAGGCTTTAACGTTGTAAATGGATAATCCGCAACTTTCGGACGCGCAGCAGAAACAGCACGAATAAAAGTAGATTTTCCTGCATTTGGCAATCCCAACAACCCCACATCAGCAAGAACTTTCAATTCTAATCGTAAATAACGGCTATCACCTATCGTTCCTTTAGTTATTTTGCGCGGCGCCCGATTTGTGCTGCTTTTAAACCGAGCGTTACCCAAGCCATGAAAACCACCTTGCGCCACTTTTAAAATCTGATCTACTTCGGTAATATCACCTAATAATTCTTCTGTGTCTTTGTCATAAACTAACGTACCTAAAGGAACTTTAATGTAAAGGTCTTCTCCGCTCTTGCCTGTACAATCACTGCCCTGCCCCGCACGACCATTTTCAGCTTTAAATATTCTTTTATAGCGAAAATCAACTAGCGTATTGATCTGCGCATCCCCTATTAAGAAAATACTACCGCCGTCCCCACCATCTCCGCCATTCGGACCGCCAAAAGGAATATACTTCTCACGCCGAAAGCTTAAACAGCCATCACCGCCCTTGCCGGCATGAACTTCAATTGTCGATTCATCGATAAATTTCATAACAATAACTCAGCATATTTCTCTACTGTAGGGGCGACCCTTGCGGTCGCCCAACCCATTGCGGTCGCCCAAAAGGGTAGCCGCAAGGGCTACCCCTACATAGGATCTACACAAACTATACCTCGCGCGGTCATAATTTGAGGAATTGTAGCGCCATTATTTTTTGTCCTGCGCTTCGTTTAAATCGCGTGGAATAGTTATTCATATTCCCAAGATTTAAACGCAGCGCATGACGAAAAAGAACAAGCTAAAAACCTCAAAAATTTGACCGGATCAAATTTTGACGCACGAAGTGCGCCGCGAAGCGGTAAAATACAGGGACGTATTTTATCAAATTATGTCCGCACAAGGTATATCTTAGCACTACGGAAAAAATAAAAAAAAAGCTCCGCATGGCAGAGCTTTTTTGAAATTTATTTTTACAATAAATTAAATTTATACGGCTTTATCTTCACTTTGAATCGCTTCGACACTCACGGTTCTACGTTTTTTCTCGCCTTTTACTGCAAAACGCACATAACCCTCTACCTTGGCAAATAATGTATGATCTTTACCAATTCCAACATTTTCACCTGGATGATATTGTGTTCCACGCTGACGAATAATAATATTGCCGGCTTTTATAAGTTGTCCGCCATACAGCTTTACGCCCAAACGTTTTGAATGCGAATCGCGACCATTACGTGTACTGCCGCCCGCTTTTTTATGTGCCATAATGCTGTCCTCTTAAGCTGCCTGAATACTATTTATCTTAACTTCAGTAAAATATTGACGATGTCCCATTCGCTTCATATGGTGCTTACGTCTTTTAAACTTAAGAATCTGTATCTTCTTGGCGCGCTTCTGATAAAGCACTTCCGCAGACACTTTAGCACCCTCAAGGTAAGGACTGCCGATTTTTACATCATCACCATCCGCGACCAACATCACCTTATCAAAATCTACTGTAGCCCCTTCATCAAGCTCTAACTTCTCGATTTT
>CBDVDN010000263.1:0-1803 GCA_965372775.1 uncultured Gammaproteobacteria bacterium | reverse complement strand
TTTACTAATTGTAGCGACACTGCGTGCCTTGTATATTTTTGAATCACCTTGGAAACCAAATACGGACACGGCACGCCGTGTCGGGGGCGATTAAAAGTGCGGTTATCGAAAAAAGCTGTCATTCCCGCACCCCTTGTCATTCCCGCGAAAGCGGGAACCCATAGTACAATGACCATCTTATTTGCTTTTTATTGCTGGTGACGTAGAATATGGATTCCCGCTTGCGCGGGAATGACAAATTTTGACCGCACTTTTAATCGCCCCCCGCCGTGTTGCTACATTTTTTACATGAGTTATTTATATGACAATATTGAATAAAGTTTCTGTCGGATGCGGAATACTATTGTTTTGTTTGACTACTGTTTGTGCAAAATTGCCTCTGAGTAGTAGGGTATTGAGCAGTAATAAAAGCCTTTCGCCGATGCTGAGTAAAGTTATGCCTGCTGTTGTGAATGTGATTAATCAAGGGCAGTTAAAACTGACAAAAGATCCATTCCTTAAACAACAACTATTACATTTTAAAGGGTATAAGTTTCTTAATAACAAACGATTCATTAGCATGGGTTCCGGCGTTATTATTGATGCTAAACGCGGGCTAATTGTGACGAATGCACATGTGATTGATTTGGCAAAAAATATAACGATTACCTTAAAAGACGGTCGTCATTTTAAAGCAAAGAAAATCGGTGTTGATGATTCAACAGATATTGCTTTGCTGCAAATTCATGCGACTAATCTTTCTGAGTTGCCTTTGAGTGATTCCGATACTTTAAAAATCGGAGATCCCGTTGTCACAATTGGTAGTCCTTTTGGTTTAACTCAAACTGTAACGGGTGGAATTGTTAGCGCTTTGCATCGTAATCAAATAGGTCTTGAAGGATTTGAAAACTTTATTCAAACTGATGCGCCGATTAATAGAGGAAATTCTGGTGGCGCTTTGGTGAGCGCTCACGGACAATTAATGGGCATTAATACAGCATTAATAACGAGTTCGCGTAATGGCGGAAATATCGGGATTGGTTTTGCCATTCCGTCGAATATGGTTAAAAGTGTTGTGGATCAATTGTTAAAATACGGTAATGTCAAAAGGGGCATGATGGGTGTTCTCGTTCAGAATTTAACGCCGAATCTTGCGGAAGCTTTTAAAGTTTCGGGAGAAAAAGGAGCACTCATTTCACAGGTTATGTCAGGTACGCCAGCACAGCGTTCTGGATTGCTAGCTGGAGATATTATCACGGCAATAAATGGTAAAACTGTGAAATCCAGTTCGGATTTGCATAATTTTATTAATTTACTGCGAGTGAATTCACCGATTAAGTTAGATGTTTTACGTCACGGAAAAAAACAAGAGATATCATCTGTTATTGTTGATTCAAAAAAGGGGAAAGACGAAACTGCACATAAACCGTTTTTATCGGGCGTAAAATTAGAAAATGTTACGCAGCAGATACCGCTTCATGGTTATGTAGAAGGTGTGCAGATATTAAATGTTGATCGATATTCTTCGGCATTTATTTCTGGATTGCGTCCGGAAGATATTATTACAGCCGTGAATCATCATCATATTACGAATATTAAACAACTGGAATCTGTTTCAAATTTGAATAAAGATTCATTGTTGTTAGATATTTTGCGTGGGAAAAATGCTAATTATATTGTGATAAAATAATTGAGATTGTTGGGCTGCGTTTAAATTGATGTATCGTAACTTTTTTATGCTGCGAATTGAATTTTATTTAAAAAGTATTTAAGAAATTCATGGGCGCTTAGCCCAACCTACAAAAATTATTAGATTGAGAAATG
>CBDVDN010000262.1:0-1806 GCA_965372775.1 uncultured Gammaproteobacteria bacterium | reverse complement strand
TTGCGGTCGCCCAAATGAGTAGCAGCGCAAGGGTTTGGGCGACCGCAAGGGTCGCCCCTACACAAATCTTCAAAATCTAAATTTTATTGAAAATATTGATGCTATTTTCAAATAATTATTTAATTCCTGCCAAAGTTTTGACATGTACAGAGAAAAATCAAATAAAAATAATGGGGATTTTTTTTTGCTTTCTTTAATTATTGTTCTATAATATCCGTCAATGGCGAGTAACGAGCCCGAGTCCAAAAATGAGGCAAAAATGTGAGAGCCTCAGGCGTTAGGACAAATGCCTAGAGCATAATATACTCCTCGCGAATGGATTTTAGGCGTTTATGCGGCACATTTTGCTGTCATCTTTGAACGATCTTCAATCAGAAAAGCTCAAAATAGGACTTACTATTCCTGCGCTTTTCTTCAATCAGATCGTCCAAATCTAACAGCAAACTGTACCACCTAAACACCTAAAATCCATTCGCGAGGAGTATCAATCCTGTTATCAGGAGCGCCTATCATCAAATGTGCCGTTACTCGCCTTTTCATGTCAAATTCAGAGGTATTATGCCGATGCGAAATTAAAGCTAACCGAATTGTTAGAAATGTTCATTTTTTGAGCGTTTTTTTATTTTACTAACGGGGGAAGCTTTAATATGTCGTATCAACCTCAAATTCTTATTCAAAAATTAAGCTATACCACACCAGAGAATCAATCGCTATTTGATCATTTGACATTATCGCTTGGTTTAAATAAAACAGCTATTGTCGGTAAAAACGGTATTGGCAAATCAACTTTATTACGATTGATTATGCGTGAATTATCGCCCACTTCTGGTTCGATTAACGTATGTGGAACACTAGCGTATTGTCCGCAAAATTTTCAGCACACTGATAAAGCTATTTCAGAAGTATTAGGCGTTGAGGAAAAGTTAGCGGCATATAAACGTATAATGTCCGGCAGTATCGATGAAAATGATTTTGAAATTCTCAAAGAAGATTGGGTGATTGAAGATAGAATTAATGACCAATTAAAACAATTTGATTTGGATTACATTGAGGCTGATCGCGCGTTAAGTTTAATGAGCGGTGGTGAAATTACTCGGTTTTGGCTCGCAAAAACGTTTTTCGAAGATGCGGATTTCATTATTTTAGATGAACCGACTAATAATCTCGATCTTCAGTCAAAGAAATTACTTTATGCGGTCATACAAAAATTACAATGCGGTTTCATTGTGGTAACGCATGATAGAGCTTTATTGAACTTAATGGATCAAATTGTAGAGCTATCACCGCTTGGTGCGCGGGTATACGGCGGTAATTATAATCATTATTTAGAGCAAAAAAATATTGAAAAAAATGCTGCTGAGCAGACATTA
Organism: uncultured Gammaproteobacteria bacterium; assembly: GCA_965372775.1. Lineage (GTDB taxonomy): Bacteria > Pseudomonadota > Gammaproteobacteria > UBA12402 > UBA12402 > CBDVDN01. The sequence goes on along the minus strand of CBDVDN010000262.1, from coordinate 436 downwards.
CAATCATCTCGACAACTATTAAAAAGCGCAAATAAAACGATACAAACCCGCAAAGAACGACATCAGCAAAATATGGCTAAAGGACGTAAAGCAAAAAAAGCACAAATAGCGGCAAAAGGATGTTGCGATAAATTGGCATTTAATATGGCAAAAAGTCGTAGTGAAAAAACCAATCGTAAAATCTGTTTACAGGCTGAACGAAAATTAGAAAAACTGCATTCGGATATAACAATAGCTAAAGAAAAAATAGAGATCAATCATGAAATTTGTATTGATTTACCTAAAACTTTTGTGCCAAATAATAAAATAATTATGGAATTAGAAAATATTACATTTTCTTACCAGCCGCACAATGAACCTATTATCAATGATTTTAGTCTTACTATACAAGGTTCAGAGCGAATTGCATTAATAGGCGCAAACGGAAGCGGCAAAA
>CBDVDN010000261.1:0-1808 GCA_965372775.1 uncultured Gammaproteobacteria bacterium | reverse complement strand
TCAGCAAATTTGAATGGCTCCGATTTGATGGCTTATTATTTTTAGGGACATTTTGCACTGCCTGTTTCATTGTTTCATTCCCCGATGAATAGAACCTGCAATCTTGTTGCCAAGATTCTTTTCACTGACTGAACTGTTCAATGCAATAGGCTTTGTCACTATTTTCTTAATGGTGGTAGATTGATGTAGTGAACCATGCAAACCTTGCACCGATATCAAACGATGTAACTCTCTTTTGATTACAAGACTTAACTGACCATGATTTAGGTGCCCAACACCATCCAGGACAATTCTGTCGATATGCAAATTTATGGTTTTAGGTTTCATACCCAACTCCGTAATTCACTTTCTTTTAGTGATTTTTCCAATTTGCCAAATTCCCTACGTGCAGCTTTGGATAAGTGGCACATATTTACTGATTCATTGTTATCCGCGGCAAGAAAGGCTGCATTCAATGCGATGTTACGAATATTTCCTCCAGCAACGTCAAGCGATGCAAGTTTTGCAATATTGATGTTTTCCAGCGGCGTCTGATCGGGGAATATTCGCTGCCATATTTGTTCGCGTGTACTGGAGTCTGGAAAAGGAAACTGTATGGCGAAACGAATGCGTCGCATAAAAGCGTCATCCATTTCTTTTTTTAAATTAGTGGTAAGAATTGCGATACCAGAATAACTTTCCATACGTTGTAGCAAATAACTGGTTTCCATATTGGCATTACGATCATGACTGCTCTTTACTTCAGTGCGTTTAGAAAATAATGAGTCGGCTTCATCAAATAACAATATTGCCCCGCTGTCTTCAGCGGCATCAAAAACCTTGGCGATATTTTTTTCTGTTTCACCAATGTACTTATTTATTACCTGGCTTAAGTCGATTCGGTACAAATCCAATTGCAGTTCATGGGCAATTACATTAGCCGCCATTGTTTTTCCGGTTCCACTTGGACCATAGAATAAGGCGCTAATACCCAGTCCGATTGATGATTTATTAGAAAAACCCCAATTCTCATAAACTTGAAAACGCTGACGCGCATGCGAAACTATATCGCGTAGTATTTGCTTTTGTGTTTCTGGAAGAATCAGGTCGTCCCAACCTAGTGTGCTGGTAATATGCTGAGCTAAACTGTCTAATTTCTTACGTGACTGCAAGCGACACGTTTGCCATAGCTCTTCACTTAACTCACCGATGCTATCTTTTGTTACAAACTCAATTTGCTGACTAACATTGGCAATATTGTCTGCGCTTAGATTGAATTGACTAACAACACGATCTAAACCACCATTGATGTATTTAGCTCTTTCACCCAAATTCTCTTGCCAAATATCTTTTTGCTCTGTTGAACTTATTGGTGGAACGTCAATTCGAATCGCTAATTTTTCTGAAAGATCGACAGGTTGTTTTGCAATAACGATAGTGGGTGCGTAAATGGATTTTATGAAACTGCTTAGTTTATCCTGTTGTTCAGCTGTAAATTTTATTAGCAATGCAGCGCGATCAAGTATAGCTTCACGCTGCCACAATCTTGCTAATGCATTTCGTTCGGTTATATCACTCGGAATATTTTCCACATCAATCTGGTACAATAATAGATCCATAACCAGACAGGCACTCACTGCAATCGACTGCATATCCGAGTAGCTTGATCCGCATAATTGGATCACAGGCAACTCTCCCGATGACAACGGCTTATTCCATCCGTCAATTACACGATGAATACAGGTTGATAATGAAGGCGCCAACGCCGATGATGCGTTGACATTATTAAGCAAACCTTGCAAACGGCTATCTAGATAAGAAATCCCAGT
>CBDVDN010000260.1:0-1829 GCA_965372775.1 uncultured Gammaproteobacteria bacterium | reverse complement strand
AAATCTTCTACTTGTTTTGTCAGAGCAGGTAAGACTGGTTTTAAATAGATTATCAGCAATCGAAATAGATTAATTCCAACACTACAAATAGCATGTACTTTATTCATGTTGTCGGTATTTTTAACTAATTGCCATGGTTTTTTTTCATCAATATATTGATTGGCGCGATCTGCAAGTGCAATAATTTCTCTAATCGCGTGACTGTATTCACGTTGTTCGTAATAATCAGCAATTTTTTCACCAGCTTCAGAAAAATTTGATAATAAGTTTTCTTCAGAACACGTTTCGCTTAAACAATTATCGAAATATTTATTAATAAATTTAGCGCATCGGCTTGCGATATTTACTATTTTCCCGACTAAATCCGAATTAATTTTTAATCTGAAATCTTCGAGATTTAGATCGATGTCTTCTATACGAGAAGATAATTTCGAAGCAAAATAATAACGTAAATATTCCGGCTGCACATGTTCTAAATAAGTTCGCACTTTAATAAATGTTTTACGTGATTTTGACATTTTCTGTCCGTTAATCGTCAAAAAGCCATGCGTAAAAATAGCCGAAGGTGTGCGTAGGTTGGCGCTCATTAGAATAGCCGGCCAGAATAAAGCATGAAAATACATAATGTCTTTGCCGAGGAAATGATAGAGTTCGACTTCGCTGTTTTTACTCCAATAACTATCAAAATTACATGCCGGCGTTCTATCACAGAAATTTTTCAAACTTGCCATATAACCGATTGGCGCATCGAGCCAAACATAGAAATATTTGTCAGAAGTATTTGGAATTTTAAATCCGAAGTATGGTGCATCGCGAGAAATGTCCCAATCTTGTAAACCTTGCTCAAACCATTCATTTAATTTATTAACGACTTGGGTTTGTAAATGACCGGCTTTCGTCCATTCCCGTAAGGCTTTTTCATAATGCGGGAGTTGGAAAAAATAATGTTCAGAGGTTTTTGTAATTGGTGTTGATCCGGATAGAGCTGAAACCGGATTGATGAGGTCAGTTGGAGAATATGTTGCGCCACATGTTTCGCAGCTGTCGCCATATTGATCAGCTGCATGACAGTGTGGACATTCGCCTTTAACAAAACGATCCGGCAGAAACATTTTTTTTATAGGATCATAAGCTTGTTCGATGGTTTTTTTGATAATGTCGCCTCGCGTGTTAAGGCGATCATAGATCATTTCCATCAATTCGCGGTTTTCTTCGGAGTGTGTGAGATAGAAATTGTCAAATGCGATTAAAAAATCTTCACAATCCTTTGCTTGTTCATCTCGTACATTTTTAACAAGTGTTTCTGGATCGATGCCTTTTTCTTCAGCGCGCAGCATTATGGGGGTGCCATGGCAGTCGCTGCCGCAAATGTAAGTACATTGATGTCCGTGCATGCGTTGAAATCTCACCCAAATATCTGGTTGAATATAACCGATTAAATGTCCTAAATGAATTGAATCATTCGCATAAGTTAAAGCGTTTGTAACTAAAATTTTACGAGTTTTATTTTGCATAATAGGATTTATCCTGATCGCAGCGTGTAAAGTTCAAAATATATCAAATTTTAGAACATATATCACGTGGAAATTGTGTTTGTTTTAATAGTTTTGAATATGTTAAACATTGCGAATGTATTTCCAGTGCTAGTGGGCTTTGTTTCTTAGCCTAAATTTTGCCCAATCTGCTGTTTGGTAAATCGCTCCATTTTGGATATTCTTTGTTTTTTTGTTCGCTTTTAAACAAGGATTACAAAAATGCCAAACAAATATCTTGTTCGCAAAGGAATAGAAATAGCCAAACAGAAATACAAAGTAGGTAACTGGTCAGAA
>CBDVDN010000259.1:0-1861 GCA_965372775.1 uncultured Gammaproteobacteria bacterium | reverse complement strand
TTTCCCCTTTGATTGGCTCATAAGACTTTCCTCTTCCTTTAAACCTTAGCATCAAGCGCATTAATTATTTCGTCGCGATAAAAACGCGGTAAATCTCGTTCTATACCATCTTTTACTAAAACACGTTCTTTAGGTGCTTCGGTTAATTTGCCGATTGCGACAATCGGCTCATCTTTATATTTTTCTAAAATTTTTTCTTCACCTTCTTCTGTACAGAGAATAATTAAACAGCCTGAAGCAATTAATCCCAACGGATCAAACTTTAAAAGTTCTTCTAGATGTTTTGTTTCCGGTAAAAACGGAATCGAATCATATTGAATTTTAACACCGCATTGTGTTGCATCTGCTATTTCATGAAGCGCTGTAGCCAATCCCCCTTCAGTCGGATCATGTAAGGCAATTACATCGGGGTGCGGCAGTAGTTTTTCCACAAAAGGCCAAACACAAATACCCGGATTTTCAAGGAATTGCTGCATTCTTCTGATTTCGTCCGGTGAAAAGTATTTTTGCAAATCTTTTTTACGTTCATTAGCGATAAGCGCCGTCCCTTCAATTGAAATATTCTGCCATAATAAAATACGATCTCCTGCTTTACCGTTAACAGGATCTAAGAGTTTATCTGATATGCTTTCCCCGATTATTTGCCCGATAATCATAGGGGCTTTGACGTTATCTGTGACTTCAGTATGTCCGCCAATAGCATGAATTTGATATTTAACTAATTGCTCGCTGAGTTCCTTCCAGATTTTTCGTAATTCCGGTTCGGTTGTTTTAGGAGATAGTAGCAAAGTTGCCGCATACCATTTTGGTCGACAACCTAAACAAGCAACGTCATTAATATTGACGCAGACACTATAAGTTGCCAAATGATTCGAAGCAAAAGTAATGGGATCCATCGTAACAGCAATACGCTTATTACCAATTTGCAAACCGGCTGCATCCCGACCAATACCGGGCGGAATAAGGATTTCCGGTGATTCTATTGGTAATTCTTGTATTAACTCACTCAGCAATGATTGTGATAATTTTCCAAGAGGTAAGGGTTTACTCATAAGGTTTTCTTCTTGATAAATTTTAAACGTCTATTATACTATATTCGATTTATCAAGATAGCGAATAAACACTATTTTTTGAAAAAACATTAACTTAAAGAGAGATAACATATAATGGCAGCTTCATCAATAGAACAAGAATTATCGGGTTTTAGATCGACAGCTAAAATACTATTAATGCTTTCCGCCGGTGCGCCTTCGTTATCTTTGTTAGGAAGATGCTCACAGTTAATGATGAAAACAGCTAAATTAATCGCTAAAACATTTCCTAAAATGGCGCTGTTAATTAAAGAGCAATTTTCTTACAAAAAACACGAACAGTTAATCAGAGAAGGATTAGATGAATTAGAGGCGCAAGATGAAACACAGCAAGTCTCTCAAACGGAACAGCTCGACCGGCTTCAGACAGCGCTTCAACAAACCATACAGCAAACTTTTCAGCTTAATGCTCGGCTAACGCCTTATCTCAATACGCTCATTGAAAATCTCTCTTATCTAATGGAACAAGGAAAAGCGCATCAAGAAGTCCCAAAAGTTTTACGTACACATCAAGAAAACCAATTACGTGCTTTAGAAACTCAAGCACATGAATTATCACCCACACCCGTCCAGACCATTCGAATATCCAGCCGTCAGCGCCGATGATTCGATAAGGAAATACAGATATTATTGTTTTATGTTTCTGTTTTCTAGCTTTGTACACGTCAAAACTTTTTAAAAATACATAAATCTTATGTAGGGGCGACCCTTGCGGTCGGCAAAAAGAGTAGCAGCACAAGATTTTTGACGACCGCACGGGGCGCCCCAAC
>CBDVDN010000258.1:0-1861 GCA_965372775.1 uncultured Gammaproteobacteria bacterium | reverse complement strand
AATCCGCTTTGCAAGCGTTTACCAAGCTACCGCCTTTAGGCGGTAGTAGTTGACTTTTCTTATTGCCTAAGCTAAAGTTCACGTTTGATTTAATAATAAATTTAAGAATTTCTATTAGAAGAAATTCAACTGTTCAAATGAAAAAAACATGAAGAGGCGTTAATATGTTGCTGAATCCTAAGGTTTATTCGGTTGTGCTAGAAAAAAAATTACAGCGTGATAGCAAAGAAATTTTATTGGATGTTTCGCCGACGATAAATTCTGTATTAACACGATTTGGTGATAGCGGTTTTTTGCTTTAAACAGTATTGTTAGCATTCAATACGGGTGAGATGGCTGTTAGCGGTGGACTGGTTGTTCGTGTTATAACAGATTATAAGCGTTCTAATGTATAACGGTGAATGAATGACGTTAATGAAAAAGCGGAAGTCACGTCTTGAAGCATTGATTTGGCAAGATGTGCGGTGTGAAGTGGCTGCTGTTAATCCTAAACTGGCTGAAAAAATTGATGCGCTGAATCCGGATGATAGTTTTGTTGTTTACAAGGCGGCTTATCCGTTCGGGAGTTTTGTTTTAAAAGACGGCGAACTGCAATTGCCGAATCAAGCTGGCGATTTGTTTCCGATCAGCAGTTCGGAAATTGATTACAAAGTGAAAGAAAATTTAAGCTATACGCCAAATATGCCGATTGGCGTCGTATTAAAACATGCGGGTGAGATTTTTTGGACGGTTGGAAAATCGATTATTCCGTTTCGATTAATGTTGCCGGGCAGAATATTTTCCTTATGGGGCATGCTGCAGGAGCCGGGCACGTCAGCGCATACTGGCAGTATGTGGTATATTACGGCAGGCGCGAGATCTTTGATGATGCTCCCGAAAATTTCCGATGAAACTAAATATAAAAATCTTAGGAAAAAGTTTAGAATTCAGCAAAGAAGACTCAAAACTTTATCGGATCAATGGCTTTTGTTTAAAGATTTAGCCCATTCGCCGCTGTTTGATGAAGATTGGACGGTTGAATTATTGTATTTTTCAAAGAAATGGTTTGATCATATCAAAAGCGACGATGCGGCATGGCAGTTATTAAAATTATATTTATTGGAAACCGCATGGCGCGATACGGCTGTTGCACGTAATCAAGTTCCAGATGGTTGCTCTTTTTCTAAAGCCTTAAACAGCCGGAATTTACGACCTAATCCTTATTTAGTCGATACGGTTAAGTATTTGTATAAGATTGCAAGACGCGCGTATCCTGGAATAAAAGTAGCGATAGATGATAGAGTTGCGCCTATTAAGCGTTTTCAGGAAATATTTGATGAAACGTATGGTTTGGATTATGCGCCTACGATGCTGCATATTGATTATTTTTCACCGAAGGATCCATTAAATCCGGTCTATTATTCATTAGAATTTCCGACGCTGCCGGATTTTTCGCCTAAGTCGAAAAAGGCTGCTAGTAAGCTTGCTGAGCTTCGGGAAATAAAACATATTCAGCAAATCATAGAAAAATATATGTTAAATAATGATCTGGACATAAGAACAACGCCGATTTATAAGCTGTTTTCAAATATCGGCTGCGATTATTTTCATAACGATTATGATTCCTATAAAGAGATTCGAAAAACTGGTGAGTTATTAGAACTTGATGCTTCATTAAAAAACGATGTTGAAAAATTTAAGAAACCCTTTTGTCACGCAGGTCTTTTTTTCAGAGGCTGTGTTCGTATAGGCGCAAAAACAGATGATCAATAATCCCCTTCTTTTTTTTCTTAAAATTTTTTTGTATCTTCTCCATATCGAGGCTGGTGCAAGCCGAATAGTTTGGTCAAACCCCAAAATATAACCCATTGAGTTATATGGC
>CBDVDN010000257.1:0-1884 GCA_965372775.1 uncultured Gammaproteobacteria bacterium | reverse complement strand
ATCGGTTCTTTCGTTTCAGGATCTACAAATCGTTCTTCGGTTAGCAGTTTTGGATATAAAAATCCCTGCTCGTAGTTATAAATAGTGACTTGTCCTTCTGGGAGTTGTTCGCGGCTGAGCAAACCGCGCCATTGTTCATATTCATAAGTCGTTTGTCCGCCGTCTGGATACGTGATAGATTCAAATTGCTTATATGGGGTATAGGCGAATTTTGTGATTTGATATTCTATTTTTCCGGGCGCCGCAAAACCGATTGGCTGCTTCATCTGCAGAAGCTGAAATTTATTGTCAAATTGAAATGTTGTTGTAATGTGGCTGCTGGTTTTAATAGTGCTTAATGAGTCTTGAAAGTCGAAGTCATAGGCATGACCGTCACCGACGAAAATGCGTTTGATATTGTCTAGCTGCTCGATATGTTGATTTTCTTGATAAAGAAAGGCAAGTTTTGTGCCGTCGCTTTGTATGATTTCCCGTATTTGTGTGCCGACACTATAGGCATAATCAATGCGGTATCCTGATTCAGATTGTTCGAATAATGTATAAGCAAGACGTCCTTCCGAATCAAAATGATATTGGCGCAAAAAAGTTTTTTCTGATCCAAAAATACAGAAAATCGCCATATCTTGACCAACGCGCTCAATTTGATAAATAGCACCAGAAGGACCAGTAACAGAAGTTAGTTGACTTTTTTCATTATAATCAAATGCTGTAGTGCGTCCTGCGCGGTCCATGCGTTTAATTAAAAACCCTTCCTTGCTATAAAATTCACGTATTTCTGTGCCGGGGTGATACCACTGCCAGCAATCTGCATCGTCGTCAAACCAAACGCGCGGTCTGCCGCTGAAGGGACCATGTGCGGCAAAAATGCGGGGTTCTAGTGGTTCTTGAGTATAAGTTGTGATATGCCCATCAGGCTCTGCTAAAACCGCAGTTGTGCCGAACGGCAATTTTGTAAAGCGTTTCTCGCAGCCAAAAGTCCAGCATTTTGGTGCTGCGTGACGTGTAGCTGCTTGTAAGTTGTAATAAAAACAAAAATCAATATCACCGTTCATTTCTGCTTGGCTAATGATAGAATCCTGAATAACCATATTGCCGGTAGCCATATTAACGTAGAGCTTTAATTTTTCACTGCCGAACGGTTTTGTAGGTAACAAAGATCCAAGTTGCGTTAGTGTGGAGCAAGAAACGCCTAGACCGCTTCCGGCAGTTAATATGATTGGATATTCTTTCATTGAATTTATCTCCTTAAGTGATGTTTAGTTTGAGTTAAATTTAGATCGGGGCGCTCAGATTGAGTTTGAGTGTTTTCAGTTTTTTCTGAGCTTTCTGCCGGTTTAAAAAATCGCGGCAGGTTAGAAATTGTTTTTGCAGTTGTGCGCAGCATACGGTAGCAGAGGTAAAGCATCGTCGCGTAAAACATTATTAATATAACGCCTTCAGATACAGATGATGTATTGTGCGGACCGATTGTATCTTGTGGTTGAAAGGTTGAGATTTCTCGATCTGAATGATCCGATGAAGCGAAAAATGACGGTCGATCTAGGAAGATATGCGCTGGAATTTGTCTGCCTTCAATGCCTTTTAGTTCGCGATGTGTGTTTTGCGCCGCAGAATTTTTCCACAAATTTGTGATCCAGTGAAAAATGAAGCATGGTTCTGCTGTGCGTCCGGCAGCAGATGTTTGAAGATTTTCAGTATCAAATGGCTGTGTGTTGGGTAGGCCACTTTCTAAGCTGAATAATGTGTGCGTGAGATTTGATTGCGGTTCTGCGCGTGTAAGAGCGGTTTTTCCTATTTGGCCAATAGAATTTTGAGATAAGTCTAGCTGAACGAGCGATGCAGCGGGGCGCGCTTTGGCAAGCGCTCTGCGCATATCTTGCGTTA
>CBDVDN010000256.1:0-1899 GCA_965372775.1 uncultured Gammaproteobacteria bacterium | reverse complement strand
AAGATATTTATAACCGAAAATTCGCTAATTCCATATACCATAAATAGATAAGACATAATAAAAGGTTAATGTAATGGCGATAGACAATTCAGATTTAAAGGCGATAATAGATGCGATAATGAAAGAACGTAATAATAGTTCTATTTTCAATGCTGGACAAGATACTGGAATGAAGGAATTGCGCGATACCAATGAACGTAACTCCGACGCACAATTACAAACCTTAAAAGATATTCTTAATAATGACAAGCAAAATACCAAAGATTTTGTAAAAGGGGTCAATAAGGCATTTAAAGACTCCAATATATCAACCGAAATAAAAGGCTTAAAAGATGTATTACTTGCCCAAGATCAAGCCAAGGCTATGTCGCATGTCGCCGCCGAATTACGAAAAATAAAGCAGAAAGAATTCTCCTCACAGGAAGAAGCACAGGAACATCTTGATGCGTTGAATGATGTATTAAAGGATGTTGGATTGTCATTATCAGATTTTGGTGATGCCGCCGCTAAGGTTACGGAAATAGAAGATAAGATATTTAAAGATGAAACCGGCTTTAGAATCGCCGGTGCCAAAAATGCCAAATTATTAGATGAGCAAGCCGATACCACAGTTGAAGCATTAGAAAGAGCGTCGCATGCATACGACAAGCATTCAGAGCGCGTACAAGTATCACGTCAGGCAATTGGTAAATTTGGTAATGCTGTAAAAGCCGTAGCTAAAGAATTTTTCAAATTTGCAGAACAAGAACAGCGATTCCAACAAGCTACTGCAACAGCAGATGCTGGATGGATAGAAGGTATAACGCAACTTGGTGTAAGTCAGTTAGATTACGCGAAGATATTAGCTGATACACGCATCCAACAATTAGCGATGGCATCTGGTGGCGTTGACTTTAAATCTTCTTTGAAAGCTTCCGCCGATTCTTTAGAACATCTTACACCAGATTTATTGACTGCCGGATTAGTCGCTGCGAAATTTCATAAAAACATGTCGTCGGCTGGTGTTTCGCAGGCAAATCTGGGTGATGCGGTTAAGCAGCAAACGGACATATACGAAAAAAACTTTAGGGCATTAGCAATTACAGCTGATGAATTTGCTAATCTTACAGCAGAACTTGTAAATTCCCAAGGTATGCGAAATGAGCTGCTTACTTTACAAGAATCTGAACGTAAGCAATATGTCTTAACTATACAACGCCGTCAGGCGGAATATCTGACCATGGGTTATTCTATAGAACGCGCGAAGGAATTGCAGAATACTTTCCAAGCCATTAATAAGATGAGTCCCAAGAGTCGTATGAAGCAGGCAGCGCAGCAACGCGCTATGATGGGTGCTATGGGAATGGGCGCCGAAGGCGCGGAAATGTTTAATTTGCAAATTCGCATGCGCACAATGAAAGCAGAAGAGCGCGCTGATGCTGAATTACGTTTAACTGAAATCAAAAAGCAGGCATCGAAGCGATATGGTGAATTGTCTGGGGCAGGTGCCGGTCTTGGCCAGTCTATGGTATTCCAAACCATGGCGGAAAGTACCGGCTTCGATGCGGTCGCTGAAACCTTTGAAGCAGAATCACAAAAAGGTAGAGAGATAGATGATAAACAATTACAGAATTTGAATGAAATCAATAGTAATATAAGTAAAATGTTGAAATGGAAGAGTATGTTTGATGCAGCTTCTGGTAGTTCTGTTGGTTCTATTGGTACAACCGCTTTATTAGGTGGCGGTAGTTTCCTTGCCGGTATGGGTGGAAAAAAACTTGCTAGTTTTGCTGCTGGTAGGATGGGTATGTTTGGTGGTGGTGCGGGTGCAGGCGCAGGCGCAGCCGCTATGGAAAAGGCAGCCGCTACTAAAGCCGCCGCAGATGCTGCTTTTAAAGGAACTGGAAAAACCGCCGGAAA
>CBDVDN010000255.1:0-1918 GCA_965372775.1 uncultured Gammaproteobacteria bacterium | reverse complement strand
CAAATTATCGTTGATCAAAATAACCAGCCTGGACAGTTTGTTTTAACGGGTTCACAGCAATTTGAGGTGATTGAGTCAATCAATCAATCTCTTGCGGGACGTACGGCGCTTATTAAGTTATTGCCGTTTTCATTAGAAGAACTTTATACTAAAAAAAATGAAGTGCCTTCGATTAAAGATTTATTTTATACAGGGTTTTATCCTCGAATTTATCATGATAATTTGAATCCGAGTGAAGCTTTGTCTTTTTATTTGCATACTTATATTGAGCGTGATGTGAGACGTTTGGCGAATATAAAAAATTTATCGGCATTTGAGCGGTTTATAAAAATTTGCGCGACTCAGGTGGGTCAGCTTGTGAATTATGCGCGATTTTCTAATGAATGCGGAGTTGATTCGAAAACCATTCAGGCTTGGTTATCTGTGCTAAAAGCGAGTTATTTAGTTTATGACGTTCAGCCGCATTTTGAAAATTTTAGAAAGCGGCTGATTAAAACGCCAAAGCTTTATTTTTATGATATTGGTTTAGTTTCTTATTTGTTGGGCATGCAGTCGCCGGAACAAACTGTACAACATCCATTAAAAGGTGCTTTGTTTGAAAATTTTGTGGTGAGTGAGTTTGTTAAAAATCGATTTAATCACGTGAAAGATAGTAATCTGTATTTTTATCGTGATAATGTTGGGAATGAAGTGGATTTGGTTTTAGATTACGGTGGTCAGCTTATTACAGTTGAAATTAAATCATCAGAAACAATCTCTTCGAGTTATTTTAAAGCGCTAAAATATTATCAAAAACTTTGTGGCGATAGAAATACGCGGCGTATTGTTGTGTATGCCGGCGATGTTAGCCGAAAACAGCGGGATGTTGATATCTATTCTTATAAAGATTTACCGCTTCTTTTTGCCGAACTGAATTTTGAAAATCCTTGAGTTATTTTGTGTGTGTTCCTTATATCTTTTTACATAATTGATCAGCCATGTAGCCGATGGTGGCTGCGTAATAATTCGAGCGGTTCCAGCGCATTATGACTTTGAAGTTTTTGAAGATTAGAAAGTAAGGACCGCCGTAAGGTCTGATGAGTGAGGCGTTTAATTGATCGTTCGGCAGTGGTTTGCTGGTTCGAGCGTGAATGCCGAGTTGTCGCCATTCGGCAACAGTTTTTGTTGCGCGGTAATTGATTAGTTTTGGATTTAGGTTTTTAGGTGCGGTGACTTCAACGCCCCAAGGTTTATCGGATTGCCAGCCGTTTTTTACGAGATAGTTTGCAATAGATGCGAAAACGTCAGCGTAAGTGTTCCAGATATCTTTCAGTCCATCTCTGTTGTGATCTACTGCATAATGCCGCCAGCTTGATGGTAAAAATTGTGGATGACCGCTTGCCCCAGCCCATTCACCTTTAAATTTACTTGGATTTACGTGTCCTTCATTTAAAATATGTAAAGCGTGCAGCAGTTCTTTGCGGAAAAATTTACTGCGTCTTTTATCGTAAGCGAGGGTTGCGAGTGATTGAATGACGGGGAAATGTCCTAAATAATGACCGTAGCTGGATTCCATGCCCCATAATGCCAGAATAAAACAAGGGCTGACGCCGTATTGCTGACCGATTTTGTTGAGCAAGAATTTTTGGCGTTTGTATTTTTTTACGCCAAGTTGAATACGGTATGATGTTGCGCGTGTGCGGCGGTATTTTAGAAAAGTTAGCCGTTTTTCAGGCTGTTTGCGGTCTAACCGAAGAACTGCTTGGCGGGGACGCAGGTTTTTAAAAACTCGGTCAAATAATTCTGGACGAATACCGTCTAGAATAGCTTCAGTTCGCAGTTGTTTGACCCAGACAGACCATGCAGGGCGCAAAGCGGTTTGTGCTTGAGCAACAAATGGTAAAGTGACGAGCAGAGCAGCGGTTAAGAGCAGATATTT
>CBDVDN010000254.1:0-1931 GCA_965372775.1 uncultured Gammaproteobacteria bacterium | reverse complement strand
ATTGCTTTGCAAGTTTCGATCAGGCTGTAAAGTGTTGCTGATGCTTTTGCACCTTTTAATTAATAGAGGGGGGTCAATTTTAGGTGCAACTGGGGGGTCAATTTTCAATGCAACTTGACATTAATGATATCGAATACCGGGCTTGATAAGATCAGGCAGGCTGTTGTAGTTGGGTAATTAATGAACATCAGCACTTTTTTAGCTTATAGTTGCTATACCCGTATAGCGCTTCTGAGGGATGTGATATATTCTTCAAATAATTGTGTTTGTTGCGTATGCGATTTAAATGGTTGTAGTGAAGATATAATATAAGTCAGTTGCGCATTGCATGGTTGCTAGATTATTTCGTACGTCATGCGCAAGTCCGCCTAGTTGATCTTTTAAATGATTAACTTGCTTTTTATTTTTATGTTGTTTAATAACAATAGGTAGGACTATACAATAACCTATAAGCAATAGGGTTATGATTATGAGCATAAAACAACAACCTGCTTTTTTAAAGCAATGATATATTGAGATAGATTGTTGTTGTCTTTTTTTGTTATTTAAACAATGTATGTCCTTCTGATTTTAAGTCATCGATGGATTGCATGACGCGTTTTGTCATATTTTCTTCAGATTTTTTAAGATAGCTTCGTGGATCGTAGACTTTTTTATTGCCCATCTCGCCTTCAATACGAATAACTTCGTCGTAATGCTTGAAAATATGATCGACGATTGGACGCGTGAATGCATATTGTGTGTCTGTGTCAACATTCATTTTTATGACGCCGTAAGTTAAGGTTTCTTGAATGTCTTCTTGAGAAGAACCGGAGCCGCCGTGAAAAACGAGATCAAAGTATGCTTTTTTGCCAAAAGCTTTAGCAACAGCATCTTGACCGTTTTTTAGTATTTCTGGTCGTAATTTAACGTTTCCGGGTTTATAAACGCCATGAACATTACCGAAAGTTGCGGCTAACATGAATCGAGCATCTTTGATAGAAGTTAAGCGTTTATAGACTTCTACCATGTCTTCTGGTGTTGTATAAAGTTTTTCGGCAGGCTGATCTTCATTGCTGATGCCGTCTTCCTCACCGCCGACAACACCGGTTTCGACTTCTAGGATAATTTCATTTTTATGGCACCGTTCGAGCAGTGGCACTGCGATATCCATATTTTCTTTGAGCGATAGTGCGCTGCCGTCGAACATGTGGCTGTTGAAAAGATTGGGTTGACCATTAGCACGCCTGCGTTCGGTTTCTTCAATTAGTGGAATTAAAAAGGAATCTAATTTGTTTGCTTGGCAATGATCGGTATGTAAAGCAACGTAGATATCATATTTTTCGGCGAGCAGATGAATGTGATTGGCTAGCGTTATTGCGCCGATCACCATATCTTTAACGCCTAAACCAGAAGCAAATTCAGCACCGCCGGTTGAAACTTGTATGATGCCGTCAGATTTTTTCTCAGCAAATGCCCGTAAAACAGCATTTGCGGTAGACATGGATGTGATGTTAATAGCTGGATAAGCAAAACCGTTTTGTTGAGCATTATCTAACATACGGCAATAAGCTTTATAATCAGCGACTGGCATAAAATGACTCCTTAGCATTAGTTATTAAAGAAAGCATGAAAAAAAACATTTAGTATAATTGGTGCGATGTGTTTTTGCAATTTTGTTTTATTTTTTTCAGAAATTCCCGCGCTAAATAAAAAATCATCAAAAAGTTAATTATTTTGGAATTTTTTAAAAAATTGGCAAAAACTCTCTATTAAAACAATAGGCTATCGCACCGAAAATTGGTAAAAATCTTTCAGTTGACAATAAAAATCCGCCAATCAATTTAAAATGATCAGATTTTAACATCAATCTCCATACCAAACCAATTCGGCGAAGGGGTAAACGCCGAACCATCACCCATGGTCATTTTACGAACAAAATCCAATGCATG
>CBDVDN010000253.1:0-1938 GCA_965372775.1 uncultured Gammaproteobacteria bacterium | reverse complement strand
ACTATTCGGCTCAACCCCGCCAAAAATCTTTTTTCAGATTAAAAAACTTTTCCATCTGCTTGAAAGCATCGGCTCAGCGAGAATAGAAGGCAATCACACCACGATAGCAGAATACATCGAAACAAAAATAACTGGCGGAAAACATAAGAATGAAGAAATTACCGAAATTCAAAATATTGAAACATGCATGGAATTTATTGATGAATCTATAAATCATGCTCCTATTAATCGTATTTTTATAAGCGAACTGCATAAGCATCTTGTGAAAAATCTAAAAAAAGAAGGCGGCGGCAATCCGGGCGAATATAGAAAAAAAAATATTCGTATTACCCAATCAAAACATACTCCGCCGGATTTTACACAAGTTAAAGATTATATGCTGGCATTATTTACATTCATAAATGACAAAACTTCTCCAAAATATGATTTACTGAAAACAGCATTAACGCATCACCGATTTGTCTGGATTCATCCTTTTGATAATGGCAACGGGCGCGCAGTAAGACTGCTGACATATGCTATGTTAATCAAACAAGGATTTAACATAAATTTAGGAAGAATTATTCATCCTACTGCTATTTTCTGTAGCGATAGAAATAAATATTATTCTGCTTTAGCTCAAGCAGACAGCTTAAAAAAACAAGACTTACTTGCATGGTGCGAATATATGCTAAAAGGTCTTAAGCA
The DNA here is from genome assembly GCA_965372775.1 of uncultured Gammaproteobacteria bacterium. GTDB lineage: Bacteria > Pseudomonadota > Gammaproteobacteria > UBA12402 > UBA12402 > CBDVDN01. The sequence continues at coordinate 1,251 of CBDVDN010000253.1, read as the reverse complement.
CGAGATAGAAAAAATTGATCGTTTATTAGATTATGACTATTTAAAGAAAAACATTTTAATTCCTACAATTAATTTTACTCTAGAACATAAAACGATTACGCCCGAAGAAGCTAAAATACTATTTATCCTTATTGACAAAAAAATTATTCAAGCATCTGACCTAAAAGACATAATGCCAAACAAACTTCCATCTGCCGTTTCAAGAACTTTACGGCAGCTAAAAGATAAAAAAATGATTGCGCCTGAGAAAGAAAATAGTCGAAAGTATATTCTTAGATTTGATAATAACTATCTGTTACGAGGCATTATACAAAAACTAGCGGACAATAATTTTTTACCTTTATCCGAACAATAAAACCTTTTTCTGCAAACACTTGCTCACGGCGTATCTTCAGCGGTTTGTTTGGCTTGGGGCATGAGGTCCTTTCGAGTTAATCCTAATGATACTGCTAATGATCCGGCAACATAGATCGAGGAATACGTTCCGACGGCAATACCAATAATTAATGCTAATGCAAAATTATGTATTGTAGCGCCGCCAAAAAGGAATAAAACAACGACAACCATTAAAGTTAAATTTGAAGACATAACCGTTCGCGATAACGTTTGATTAATCGCACTGTTAACAACTTCAACAGGCGATCCTCTTCGCATTCTTCGAAAGTTTTCTCGAATCCTGTCAAATACAACTATCGAGTCATGCAGCGAATAGCCCAGAATTGTAAGCACCGCCGCTAATGCCGTTAAGGAAAATGGAACATGAAAGAAAGAAAACACCCCTAAAATCAAGACCGGATCATGTATTAATGCAACCGCCGCACCAACTGCCAACCGCCATTCAAATCGAAAAGCAATGTAAATCATCGTTGCAATCATAGCGATAACAACGGCTAAAATACCATTGTACGCTAATTGAGAACTAACTTTTGCCCCAATAAAGTTAGACATTTTAAAGTGGGCGTCCGGAATAGCTTTTAAAACAGTTTTGGTTAATGCTTCTTGTGATTTTTTTGTTTCTTGATCGCCTGTAGCTTTTTTACCTGCACGCACATTCGCTAATGTCACCATGATATTGTGAGAATCACCGTAGCTCTGCACTTCAACTTTATCGAATCCAGCGACTTTTAATTGCTGACGAACTTTAGGCATATTTGCTGACTGATTAAATTCAAGCTGTATTTGTGTGCCGCCCGTAAAATCTAATCCCAAATTTAACCCATGTATGGAAAAAGAAACTATCGAAACAATAAA
>CBDVDN010000252.1:0-1950 GCA_965372775.1 uncultured Gammaproteobacteria bacterium | reverse complement strand
ATATCAGAATTCAAAGGTCAGAAGACAGAGGACAGAAAAATTTCTCTGTACACGTCAAAACTCTGGTAAAAACCAAATAACTCTTTGAAAATATTACCAATATTTTGCAACAAAATCACATGTATTTTTAAAAGGCGGGGTCCATACCATTAACCTACATATTTTTTAAAAGTTTTGATGTGTACAGAGGAAAAATTCGTAGTGACTTCACTCAAAAATGCATATAATATATCCGCTTTAAAAATCTAAATTATTCAATATGACAACACATAGCCTAAAAGCACAGCATTTACAAAAAAGCTTCAAAGGGCGACGCGTCGTTAACGATGTGACGCTAGAAATCACGAGCGGCGAAGTCGTCGGTTTATTAGGTCCAAACGGCGCCGGCAAAACAACTTCTTTCTATATGATCGTCGGCTTGATCGCGCTTGATCGCGGCAAAATATTATTCGACAAGAAAAACATTACTGGCTTACCAATGCACGCACGAGCAAAATTAGGCATTAGTTATCTGCCGCAAGAACCTTCTATTTTTCGCAAACTGAAAGTATCTGAAAATATCATGGCAATTTTAGAACTGCGCAGCGATCTCAACAAAGCGCAACGCCAAGAACACCTCGACAAACTGTTAGAAGAATTTCATATTAGCCATCTTCGCGATAATTTAGCCATCAGCTTATCCGGTGGAGAGCGTCGACGCATTGAAATTGCAAGAGCATTGGCTACTGATCCTAAGTTTATTTTACTTGATGAACCTTTTGCCGGCATCGATCCTATATCTGTCATCGATATAAAACGAATTATCCATCACTTGAGCAGTAAAAACATTGGCGTTCTAATTACTGACCATAATGTTCGAGAAACACTGGACATTTGTGAGCGCGCTTATATAGTTAATGCGGGCGCAATCATTTGTTCGGGGGAACCAAAAACCATCTTAAACAATCAACAAGTTAGAGAAGTTTATTTGGGTGATGACTTTCAACTGTAATTTGATATACTGCACTAAATTTTTTAGGATTTTTAAAAAACCGATGTATCTTATTCCATAATCTAGGGCGTGCCGTGCTATTATTTGGTTTCCATTGTTTAATACGGACACGGCACGCCGTGTCTCTACGATATGGAGAAGATACAAACTAATTGGCTAAATTTTGAACTCTTAATAAAAGGAGCAACTTATGGAAATTAACTTTACCGGACAACATACGACCGTAACACCTTATCTTCGTGATCTTATCACCAAAAAATTCGATCGCGTTAAACGGCAGTTAAATAATAATATTATTAGTGCGAATGTTGTTTTAACAGCTCAAAAACTAAACAATGGTGTTGAAACTGTACTACATCTCAAAGGAGCAGAAATTACTGCTAGCGCTGAAGATGAAAACATGTATAAAGCTATCGATAAAATGTTAATTAAACTGAATGCGCAAATTCAAAAATATAAAGATAAAGTAACTGATCATCGTTGATTATCCTAGATTCGGCAGTTGAATGCTGAGCTCGAGCTAATTTAAGGTAATGAAGAGTCAAGAGAATTTTGTTAAATTTAATGAAAGCAGTAGTCACCCCTACGGTGAATTAAATTTCACAAAATTCTCTTTTAGATTCATTGCATTATTAGTTTGCAGTAGCATTCAACTGCTGAATCTAGGATTATACCCGCGCAAGGTACGACAAAACTCAATGAGCAATAAATACATTGAACGCTAACTTAACCTATATTCATGGCGTTTTCCTTAAAATATTTGGATGCGGCATATTACTTCGCGGAAAAAGCGGTATTGGCAAAAGCGAGATCGCTTTGGAACTGATTAGCTGTGGTCATCAACTTATTGCCGACGATATTGTCACATTTACGCGAAAACATGATGCTTTAATCGTCGGAACAAGTGAAAAATTGCTAAAAAATTTCATCTCTATTCGAAATCTAGGCATATTAAATGT
>CBDVDN010000251.1:0-1963 GCA_965372775.1 uncultured Gammaproteobacteria bacterium | reverse complement strand
GTCATAACAGGGAATAAAAACAAGGAAAAGCATCACTTTCAGGCAGCACCTTACCTCCCCCTTGAAGGCCCCAAGCTTCCATATTCACTCAGTTGCTACCACGCAGTAAAAAGCATACCAATTAAACATACTAAAATATGTAGGAAATATCAGAAGTTTATGTAAGAGATCTAACGCAAGTGATGCTAAAAAAATAAGAAATAATCATATTAACCCCTTTTAATCATACACTTTAGTGATATGATAAGTTCTTCTTTAAATAATTAGCCTGTCCCTTTCAATTAAGAGAATTAACGATGCCAACACAAACAAACACTTATTCTATTTCTGATTTATTAGCTGGAAAAGTTCAGCCAGACACGATAGTCAAAACGCAAGGCTGGGTACGTACACGGCGAGATTCTAAAGCCGGTATTTCATTTATTCATTTATACGATGGGTCGTGTTTTAATCCTATTCAAATTGTTGCGCCTAACGCATTGGAAAACTATCAAAATGAAATTTTACATTTAACTGCAGGCTGTTCTCTTGCAGTAACCGGCAAACTTGTTGAATCGCCGGCGAAAGGACAAGCATTTGAAATACAAGCGGATGTAATCGAAGTATTAGGCTGGGTAGAAGATCCAGATACTTATCCTATTTCTCCTAAACACCACACGCTAGAATACCTACGTGACTATGCACATTTACGTCCCCGCACCAATGTCATTGGCGCTGTAATACGAGTCAATAATTGTTTAGCGCAAGCTATTCATCGCTTCTTTCATGAACGCGGATTCTACTGGATTCACACACCCATCATCACCTCCAGCGACTGTGAAGGCGCGGGTGAAATGTTTCGCGTCAGTACGTTAGACCTAATGAATCTCCCGCACCACTCAGACGGCAGCATTGACTTCAACGAAGACTTTTTTGGGCAAGAAACTTTTCTAACGGTTTCTGGTCAACTAAATGCAGAAGCTTATTGTCTATCCATGTCAAAAGTCTACACGTTCGGCCCCACTTTTCGCGCAGAAAACTCCAATACCAGCCGCCACATAGCTGAATTCTGGATGATGGAACCTGAAGTTGCTTTTTCTGATCTAAACGACATCATAAACCTTGCTGAGGACATGCTGAAATACCTCATAACCGCTGTACTAAAAGAACAGCCGGACGATATGGCTTTCTTTGAAAAACGCATCGACAAAAACTGCATTGAACGTTTAAAATCATTACTCAACAACCACTTCAAACGTATAGATTACAGCGAAGCTATTGAGATTTTACAAAAGTCCAAGAAAAAATTTGAATTCCCTGTTGAATGGGGACTAGATTTACAATCTGAACACGAACGTTATTTAACTGAAGCATTCGCCGGACAACCAGTCGTTATCACGAACTACCCAAAAGACATCAAAAACTTTTATATGCGGTTAAATGACGACAATAAAACCGTTGCAGCAATGGATGTTTTAGCCCCAGGTTTCGGAGAAATTATGGGCGGCAGCCAACGTGAAGAACGATTAGACATCTTAGATAAGCGTATTGATGAAATGGGGTTGGAAAAAACCCCTTATGAATGGTATCGTGATTTGCGCAAATATGGCACAGTACCACATTCCGGCTTCGGCTTGGGATTTGAACGTCTAATCGGATATATAACCGGCATGACCAACATTCGCGATCTTATTCCTTTTCCCAGAACTTCTAAACATGCAGAATTTTAAAAACAAAGATAATGAATATTAAAATACACCACAGAAAAAAACATCGTAAAAAAATCGAATTCGATGAAAAAGCATTGCCTCAAATTTCAATGGGGCTACTTGCTATTTTAATCGGCATTATATCTGGATTTGGCGCAATTTTATTTCGAATTATGATCAATTTTGTCCACAATATCCTCTTCTTAGGACAATTTAGCTTCTATTACAACACCAACATTCATACACCCGCAAGCCCATGGGGCATAGGCATTATC
>CBDVDN010000250.1:0-2025 GCA_965372775.1 uncultured Gammaproteobacteria bacterium | reverse complement strand
TTTATTGTGTTTAGAGTAAAAATTCAAGCAAGTTTTTGGTTCTGGCTTTCCCAGCTTAGGTGTAAGACGGGTTTAGTGAATATGTGCTTGTAAAATTTATAGATTCTATGTAGGGGGCGACCCTTGCGGTCGCCCAAATGGGCAGACGCAAAGGCTGCCCCTACATGGTATCTGCGAATCCGCGAAGTAATATACGGCAATCAAAACAAAAAAGGCGGACATTGAGTTGTCCGCCTTGGGATTTGATTTAAATAGGAATGATTAAAATGGAGTTGGTAAATTAAATGTTTGGCTTGAACGAGGTGCTGTTGATTGAAGAAAAAGATGAGCAACACCTTTTTGGAGATCTTCGACCATTGTTGTAAGTGCAAATAGTTTGGTATTTTTTGGTTGATGTTGAGGTTTTGATGAGTCGTGTTGTTGTTCTAAAGCAGTAAGCGCATCATCTAAAAGTTTTTGTTGTGCTTCGTTTAAGATAAAGGGTTGTCCTGTAGTATTAGCATTGTCTATTGTTGAGAAAAGTTGTTGCAAGTTGGTAAGATCTTGAGTTAACCGTTGTTGTCTTATTTCAAGAAATTTATCAACATAACCCATGGAGGCTAAAGTCTGATGTTGAGAATCGAAAAAAGCTGGTGATATGGGTGTTATTTTCTTTCTTTGTTGGAATTTTTCATTTCCTGCAAATGCTTCCCAATTATAAACAAATTGTTTAGGTTGTTGTGTTGTTCCAGCCATAATATTGCCTCTTCAGTTAATTTATCCTTGAATTGTTTGCTGTACCATATTGCTAATATACTTTAAGCCCACCATGGCTGTCAAGTTTTTCTTAATAATTCTTTAGCATCTTTCCTACAAAAGTCTAAGGTTTACACCAAATTCCTTTTGCTACTAATAACATAAAACATTTTTACTATTTTTTTTGTTGTTTGTACAGCTTTTTTTGTTTTTTTCTATTAAAATCGCTCAAATGAATAAAAATATGCCAACACATCATTCATCTGTAGAAATAATCGATGTTGAGGAAGAGCATGTCGGTCGTCGGATTGATAATTTTCTTTTTACGATATTGAAAGATATACCAAAAACTTTAATTTATCGTTTGATGCGAAAGGGCGCAATTCGTGTTAATAAGAAGCGGATTAAACCAAGTTATCGCTTGCAGGTGGGTGATGCATTGCGTATTCCGCCTTTACAGCGTACGACAAAAGCTATTGATTCAGTCCAATTTAACCAAAAATCACTTGATAAGCTGTCACGCCGAATCTTGTATGAAGATGAAGATTTGTTGATTTTGAATAAGCCGGTCGGCTTGGCTGTACATGCAGGCAGCGGTATTCGATACGGCATCATTGAAATGTTGCGTGCCTTGCGTTCGGATGCACATTTTCTTGAATTGGCGCATCGGTTAGATCGAGAGACATCCGGTTGTTTAATGATTGCTAAAAAGCGTTCTGTGTTGGAGGAGCTTCATACATTGCTTCGGGAAAGGAAAGCAGAGAAGATTTACTATACGGTGACAATGGGACAGTGGGCAGAAAAGGTCAATAGAATAGAAATGCCTTTACGAAAAAACGTGTTACAGTCTGGTGAGCGAATGGTTGTTGCGGCGGAAGACGGTAAACCAGCTGTTACGGAGTTTCATGCTTTGAAAACGTTTGAACAGACAAGTTTTGTAAAAGTCATGCTTCATACTGGTAGGACGCATCAAATTCGCGTGCATGCACAATTTGCAGGGCATCCGATAGCAGGTGATGATAAGTATGGTAATCGTGAATTTAATAAATTGATGCGAAGGAAAGGGTTGTGTCGGTTGTTTTTACATGCTGGGCAGTTGTCATTTAAACTGCCGAGTGCTAAACAGACGATTGTTATTAAAGCGCCGCTGGATAAGGAATTGGTGTATCTTCTTCATATTTTAGGGAAAGCTTGTGTAGATCAGATGTATGGGCGACACTTGAGGTCGCCCAATTGGGTAGCGGCGCGCGGGTCGCCCCTACGGAGGTGGGGAGGGCGTCGGGGGGGGAC
>CBDVDN010000249.1:0-2043 GCA_965372775.1 uncultured Gammaproteobacteria bacterium | reverse complement strand
CAAAAGAATTTGCCACGCAAGAAGAAGCCCAAAAGCACCTAGACGAATTAAATTCAGAGTTGGAAAAGGTTGGAATATCTTTGTCCGATTTTGGTGACAATGCAGCTAAAGTTGCCGAAGTAGAAGGAAAGATATTTAAGGATGAGAAAGGCTTTAGAATTGCAGGCGCTAAGAATGCGAAGGAATTAGACGAACAAGCTGATACTACTGTAGAAGCTTTAGAAAATGCATCCAGAGCATACGATAAACATTCAGAACGTGTGCGTTATTCAAAGCAGGCAATTGGTAAATTTGGTAATGCTGTAAAAGCCGTAGCTAAGGAATTTTTCAAATTTGCAGAACAAGAACAGCGCTTCCAGCAAGCATCCGCTACAGCAGATGCTGGATGGATAGAAGGCATAACACAGCTAGGGGTAAGTCAATTAGATTATGCTAAGATATTGAAAGATACGCGTATCCAACAATTAGCGATGTCATCCGGCGGTGTTGATTTCAAAGCTTCTTTGAAAGCTTCCGCTGATTCTTTAGAACATCTTACGCCTGATTTATTAACTGCCGGAAAAGTCGCTGCGCAATTCCACAAAAACATGTCATCTGCTGGTGTTTCGCAGGCAAATTTGGGTGATGCTGTTCAACAACAAACTAAGCTATACGAAAAAAATTATAGGGCATTAGGATTTACTGCTGAAGAATTTGGTAATCTTTCTGCGGAACTTATAAATTCGCAAGGTATGCGAAATGAACTGCTTACTTTACAAGAATCTGAACGTAAGCAATATGTTTTAACTATACAACGCCGTCAGGCGGAATATATGACAATGGGTTATTCTATAGAGCGCGCGAAGGAATTGCAGAATACTTTCCAAGCCATTAATAAGATGAGTCCTAAGAGTCGTATGAAGCAGGCAGCGCAGCAGCGTGCTATGATGGGTGCTATGGGCATGGGAGCAGAAGGCGCCGAAATGTTTAATTTACAAATTCGTATGCGCACCATGAAAGCTGATGATCGTGCCGCTGCCGAATTGCGTTTAACTGAAATCAAAAAGCAAGCATCAAAGCGATATGGTGAAATGTCTGGCGCCGGAGCCGGTCTTGGTCAGTCTATGGTATTCCAAACCATGGCGGAGAAAACCGGATTCGATTCGGTTGCGGAAGCCTTCGAAGCAGAATCACAAAAAGGTAGAGAAATAGATGATAAGCAATTAACGCAATTGAATGAAATTAATAGTACTATAAGTTCTATGTTGAAATGGAAGAGTATGTTCGATGCCGCCTCCGGTAGTTCCGTTGGCTCTATTGGCACAACCGCTTTATTGGGTGGCGGCAGTTTTCTTGCCGGTATGGGCGGAAAAAAACTTGCTAGTTTTGCTGCTAGTAGGATGGGTGGTATGTTCGGCGGCGGCTCTGGAGCAGGTGCGGGTGCTGCTGCTATGGAAAAAGCCGCATCTACTAAAGCTGCCGCAGAAGCCGCCTTTAAGGGTAGTGGTAAAACTGCCGGAAAAACCGCAGCATCTGGCGCACTTAAAAAAGGTTTAACAAAAGCCGCCGGAAAATCTGCCCTAAGAGCAATCCCTGGTGTTGGTATGTTAGTTGGTCTTGGTTTGGCAGCACACCGTCTTAGCGATGGTGATTATCTTGGCGCGGCACTTGAATTGGGTGCCGGTGCTGCTAGTTTAATACCGGGTGTTGGTACTGCCGGTTCTTTAGCTCTATCTGCCGGTCTTGTTGCACACGATGTAATGAAATCTGATAAGCCAGATGATATGGAAGAATTAGCCACCGGTAAGAAGGAACTAAAAGATAAAGCTAAATTTTCTATGCAAGCAACTCTGGAAGAATTGAGTATCACGATGAAGAGCTTAAATGAATATATGCGTACCAATGGTGACCTAAGTACAGAACAATTATCTACGATTTCTAGAGCCACTGATGAAATAAAAACTAATCGCCATTATGCTGGACCAAACGGCGCAAGGTCAGCGCAGTAAGGTTAATCATAAATACTTACAAATTATTGTAATATAGGAATAAAATATGGCAGCT
>CBDVDN010000248.1:0-2051 GCA_965372775.1 uncultured Gammaproteobacteria bacterium | reverse complement strand
CGATTAAATTTTAAATTAGCATTAAATATCCCCTTAGAAAACCACGGGGGTATTAGCGGCTGAAAGGTTAAGTTTATATTTGAAAACCTACGGTTTTCAAACTTTTCCTTCAACAAACCGCGACAAGACGCGGGGAATTACAAATTAAACTTATTCATCGTTGCTGTCAAACGAATATTTGCTCGTTTGACACTATTCTTTTAAAATACCTTCTTCATATTTAATAAATAACGAGGCAAGCAAAATGATCCTGTGCTTAGATATTGGTAATTCACAAATTTTCGGCGGCGTATTTGATAAAGAAAAACTCATATTGCGCTTTCGTCATGATACAAACCCAAACTATACGTCCGATCAATTCGGCACTTTTCTAAAAAGCGTTCTTCGGGAAAACAGACTAGATAGCAATAAAATTCAGCGCATAGCGATTTGTTCAGTTGTTCCATCGATAGATTATTCGTTAAGCGCAGCATGCAAAAAATATTTCAATATCGATCCTTTTTTTCTGCAGGCAGGCATAAAAACTGGTCTTAAAATTAAATGCTATAACCCGCCAGAAGTTGGCGCTGATCTCATTGCTACTGCAATCGGCGCAATTGCCGCTTATCCCAACAAGAATATTATCGTCATAGATTTCGGTACAGCAACAACACTCGCTGCCGTTTCCAAGCAAAAAGAATATTTAGGAACTGTCATTCTCTCCGGCTTGAAACTCAATATGCTTTCTCTGCAAAACAATGCCGCTAAGCTATTTCCTGTCGAAATATTAAAGCCCAAAAACATTATTGGACGTTCAACCATAGAAAGTCTTCAATCTGGATTATATTACGGACAACTCGGTTCTATTCGAGAGATCATACAAAACATCACAAAAGAAGCCTTTGCAAATGAACTGCCGATCACGATCAGCACCGGCGGCTTTGCCTGTCTGTTCAAAGATGAAAATTTATTCACTAAAATTCATCCAAATTTGGTACTGGAAGGATTGATTGAAACGCTTGAGATGAATTAACAGGATGTATCACATGCGAAATACACGGTAATCTCCTCCGTTAGCAACATAACTATTTACCAACGACGGCAATATACCAGCCGCGCGAAGAAGCGTATCACGACAATCTTCAATACATTCTAATGTTGTTGTTCTTGTTGTGTCTCCCCAGCGCGCTGTATTCAAATCTTTATTATCTCGCGCTGAATTCAAAATTCTAATCGCACAAGTAAGTTTTTCTTTAGGTGATAATTCTGCTCGCGCCTGTAAATCTCTAAGCGCTTGCTTATAACTTTCAAGCAAAGCAGCTTTATTCCCGCCGGACTTTTTGAAAAATGAATAAGATGTTAGCCCTCTGCCTCTTTTTTCTAAATCGCTTATAATGCTGGCTAATATCGAATCCACATTCTGTGGTACTTTCTCTTCATCAATTTCATCACATTGTCTAATTTGATCAATTCTTGCGGCAGGAGATAATTGTTTTTTTTCTCTATCTGCTGCCACTGCTTGCTGTTCTTTTAAATTCTGCGGAAACTGCGCGACATATCCCTTTAACTGCGCTATTTGTCCATTCGGCAAACAAGCTATTCTTAAATCTAATTGATCGCTGAAAGGATCTGCCTCTTCGCACCCTTTCTCAGAATAAGACCTACGATTAAAAACATATGGCTCCTGATGCCGTAAGACAACAAAATAAGCCATTGCATGCAATTGATGACCATCGGCAACTTGAGCAAGCGGACATCTTGTAACTATTGCTTGAAGGTTTTTTAGTATGCCTTTCTGAACGCTCCATTTTAAATCACGGTATACGCGCGGATGTGACTTTCCTTGAAAACTTTGCAGCCAATGATCTTGTGCATCATCTTTCTTTTTTGCTTCATTCAGCTCTTTAAGCGTTAATGTCCTAACGCTTTTTGTTGGACTAACTACACCATAATCTACAATAAGCGACCGCCATAATTCCCGTGATAATTTTAAGCTATCTTTATACCCCATATAAAAAGCATCCAAAGTCCCTTGCCCTGTCTGCAATCTACTATGTTCGTCTCCTTTTAGC
>CBDVDN010000247.1:0-2063 GCA_965372775.1 uncultured Gammaproteobacteria bacterium | reverse complement strand
AATAGTAAAAGCTAAAAACAAGTAAATTACCTACAAAAAACTCATCCTTTCCCCCTTTGCTCTTTAATTGCGCATAGTCTAATATGTGCAAAATGTAGATTTCATAATAAATACGAAGCATTCAAGATTATTTTCCTGCATGGCGGCAGTATCAAACGACTAACGACTAACGAACAATGGGATATTAAATATGAAAAAAGCGGTTTTAAAAAAACTTACTTGGAAAGGCGTCAGAAAAGATGTTATTAAGGTCAATCCAGACCTCGTCGAACAAATTGACAAAATAGATCCTAGCGACGAGTTTATTCTCTACAAAGTGAGTTATCCTTTTGGTAGTAATATTTTGAAAGATTGTGTTTTACAGTTGCCGAATAAACGAGGTGATTTGGTTTCAGTGAATGATCCACAAATTGATTCCGATATCAAAGAGAATCTATCTTATACTTCTGATATGCCAATTGGACTGTCGTTAAATCGTTGTTTGGAATTATATTGGATGCCGAGTAAACAAGTGATTCCTGCTATTTTTATGATGCCAGGTCGGATTTTTTCATTATGGGATTTGCTGCAGCCAGCCCATATTCCAGCAAATACAGGTAAGATGTGGCAAATTACGGCGGGTGCAAGATCGCTCATGTTTTTGTCTAAGACATCGAGTGAAGAGGGCTATCGACGAGTTAAACAGGTTTTTAATCTGCATGCACGTACGCCGAACAATTTGTTGGATCAATGGTCGTTATTAAAAGATTTAGCAAATTCAGAACATTTTGAGCACGATTGGATGTGTGATGTTTTGTTTTTTACAAAAAAATGGATTGATCGGTTTAATAGTCAAGATCCCGTATGGAAAACGCTCAGAATGTATTTTTTAGAAGTTGCTTGGGTAGAAACTGCTTTTTTGCGTACTCAAGCTTCGTATGATGTTGTTTTTTCACGTGCTTTAGTTGGAAAAAATCTAAAACCTAATCCCTATTTAGCAAGTATGGTGAGGCATTTATATTTAATTGGACGCGGCTGTTATGCAGGTTTTAAAGTTGCAACAGATGATATAGCAGCGCCAGTCAGTCAATTTCAAAAGATATTCACCGAAATTTATCGGTTAAGAGCGAGACCAACCATGATGCATTTAGGGTATATAAATCAAGCAAACCCAAACAAGCCAGTCTATTATTCATTAGAATCGCCAATTTTAATTAATTTTTTACCACAGTCGCGTAAAGCATCCAATAAGATGAATCAGTTACGGGAAGTTAGGCATATACAAAAATTAACAACAGATTATATTTTAAGTAATAAATTAGGCATAGAAAATACGCATATTTATGATTTTTTTGATAATATTAGTTATGAATATTTTCATAGTGATGTGGATAAATTTAAGGAATTGCGGTTTAGTGCTGAAATTCCTCAGATGGATGATGCGTTAATTAAAGACTCTAAGAAGTTTCCTAATTTGCCGTTTTGTCATGCGAGTATGTTTTTGCGCGGCTGCGTTAGAATTTCTGTGAAAGAATCTGAAAATAAAGAAAATGTTCAAAAGTGAATTTTGTTAAAAGTGTAAAAAATTTATCCATTTAGTAAACGAGGTAAAATATGTTTAAATTAAACAATATTATAAATTATAAAAATAATGTTGAATCTGATATTTTATTGGATTCAACAGCATTTATCACTGCAAACTTCGAATCCTCATTATCCAGCGACATCTTCACAGATTAATACTTTAATAACTGTATTAATATTAATTGCAGCTACACCACACACTTGGTGAGTTGGAAAGAGATGTCTTTGGGCGTTTGGATGGCGTGACCGGTCATGCTGGGTACGAGGAATCGTATGCTCATGCGATGTCTACCTGCGCTGATTTTGGGGTAGACTTCGTCGTCTGTCGATAAAGCGACTCGAAGAAGCTGGTACGGGATTTGATGATCTAACACTTTGTGGTAGAAACCTTTTTCGGCTATATATTGCTGAGGCTCGGCGCTATGCCGAATAATATCCAGCAGCAAGCGTAAACGCCGAACGAATTACGTCCTTTCACCCGCGGTAAATTTTTAGGAAAC
>CBDVDN010000246.1:0-2109 GCA_965372775.1 uncultured Gammaproteobacteria bacterium | reverse complement strand
TTCCCAATTCTTTTGTCAATTTCTTCCGGATCACGCATTGACTCCGAATCTTCCGGTAAAATTAACGAAGAACTCATTAAAGGCTCGCCGAGTTCTTCTAACAAATCCAAACAAATTCGGCAACTCGGTACTCTGATGCCTATTGTTTTTCGTTTAGAATGCAATAATCGCCGCGGCACTTCCTTAGTCGCCGTCAAAAGAAATGTATACGAACCTGGTGTTAATGATTTCAGTAAACGATAAGTTTTATTATCCACATTCGCATAAGTTGATATTTCAGATAAGTCTCGACAAATTAAAGTAAAATAATGCTTCTCATCCAATTGCCGCACTTGCCTAATGCGCATCAACGCCTCTTTATTATCCAATTGACAACCTATTGCATAAGTAGAATCTGTCGGAAAGACAATCACACCGCCTTCACGCACAATATTAGCCGCTTGCTTAACCAAACGGTGCTGCGGATTGTCTGTATTAAGATTGAAAAACTGAGCCATAAAATCTCATCCTGAATAAAAATGTAGCAGCACAGCGTGTTTTACCCTTGTTTTAGTTTATACTGTGATCCAAATATGGACACGGCACGCCGCGTCCCTACAATATGAAAAAAATAACAAAAGATGTATTTTGGCAGAAAATACCATTAACATGCAATAAATTATTTAAGGAACACTTATGCAAATACTTTACGATTTTTTCCCGATTATTTTATTTTTCGTTGTTTATAAGCTCTACAACATTTATGCAGCAACCGCAGCGGCAATGGCTGCCTCTTTCATACAACTTGTTTACCATTGGATTCGATATCGTAAAATTCAAAAAATGCAATTGATGACTGTCATTTTAATTATGATATTAGGCAGCGCAACGCTCATACTACACAATCCTATTTTCATCAAATGGAAACCCAGTGCTGTTTATTGGGTATTTGGCATTGTTTTTATCGGCAGTCATTTTATCGGAAAAAAACCCTTACTGCGACGCATGATGGAAAAACAAATTAGCTTACCGGATCATGCATGGAAAAAGCTTAATATGAGTTGGGCAATATACTTTATCTTAATGGGAATAGTAAATATTTATATTGTCTATCACTTCAGCACAAACACATGGGTTAACTTCAAACTCTACGGCATTTTAGGCTCTACTGTTGTTTTCGCAATTATTCAAGCTATTTATCTATCGCGTTACGTAGATAATAATTAGGAATCAGAAAATTCGTCTCGAAGCGACACAATCATACTAGCTCCTAACAGGAATACCCCCTCGCCGCCGCGAGAAAATTCCAGCCATACAAACGGAATGTCTGGAAAACGTTCTTCCAAAGCAGTACGGCTACTTCCAACTTCAACAATCAAAATACCGTGTTCAGTCAAATAACCTGGCGCTTGCTGCAAAATTTTCTCGACTACTGCTAAACCATTATCTTTTGCCAATAAAGCCATTTCAGGTTCATGACAATATTCACACGGCAACTCATTCATTTCATTTTGACTAACATAAGGCGGATTGCTGACAATCACATCATATTTTTTATTGGCCAGCTGCTCAAACAGATCGGATTGAATCAAATTCACTTGATTGCCTACTTCATGCTGTTCAACATTAATTTTAGCAACCGCCAAAGCATCTTCTGACAGCTCTACCGCATCAATATGAGCATTCGGGAAAAATTTAGCACAAGCAATCGCAATACAGCCGCTACCCGTGCATAAATCCAAAATAGAATGCACATCATTCGGTTTAATCCATGGTGAAAACTCGTTCTCAATAAGCTCTGCAATTGGAGAACGAGGAATAATAACGCGCTCATCTACATAAAAAGACAATCCAACGAAATAAGCCTGCTTTGTTAAATAAGGCAATGGTTTTCGTGTTTTAATTCGCTTATCTAACATATTTAAAATCTTTTCGCGCTCTGCCTGTATCAACTCACGCTGTAATGTTTTTTCATCAACATCAAACGGTAATGCTAAAACCTGTAAAACAAGCACAACTGCCTCATCCCAAGCGTTATCTGTCCCATGCCCAAAATATACATCAGCATATTTAAGCTTTTCAAAAACATAATCTATCGACTGTCTAATTGTTTTCATAAAAAATTCCGCG
>CBDVDN010000245.1:0-2116 GCA_965372775.1 uncultured Gammaproteobacteria bacterium | reverse complement strand
CTGGCTGGCCGGGCGTTTTACTGCACGAAGCGGTCGGGCATGGATTAGAAGGCGACTTCAACCGCAAAAGCACGTCCGCATTCACTGGAAAAATCGGCAAACGCGTCGCATCAAAGCTTTGCACAATTGTCGATAACGGCACTTTGCCCAAAACGCGCGGCTCCTTAAACATTGATGACGAAGGCACACCAACGCAATGCACTGTTTTAATAGAAAATGGTATTTTAAAAAATTACATGCTGGACAAACTCAATGCGCGGCTTATGAAAATGCAGCCGACCGGTAATGGGCGAAGAGAATCGTATGCCAGTCTGCCAATACCCCGCATGACAAATACTTATATGCTGGCAGGCAAACACGATCCGCAGGAAATTATCTCATCAGTCAAAAAAGGACTTTATGCCGTTAATTTTTCAGGCGGGCAAGTCGACATCACTTCAGGAAAATTTGTCTTTTCCACTAGCGAAGCGTACATGATCGAAAACGGAAAAATAACGCATCCGGTCAAAGACGCATCGCTAATTGGAAATGGTCCAGACATATTAAAAAAAGTCTCTATGGTCGGTCATGATCTAAAACTTGATCGCGGCGTCGGCACTTGCGGAAAAGACGGGCAATCTGTTCCAGCCGGTGTCGGACAACCGACATTGAAAATTGATAACTTAACCGTTGGCGGAACCGGATGAAAAAATCTCAATCTGTTATTGAACTACAAACTCTACAAGATATCTCACATGAAACGCTCACGCTTGCAAAAAAACATCATGCAACAAGTGCTGAAGTTTCTGCAGCAATTGAAGATGGATACACTGTAACAGTCCGCATGGGCAAGCTCGACACTATCGAATATCATCTCAGCAAAGCGCTTGGCATTACCGTTTATTTCGGACAACGGACTGGTTCTGTCTCAACTTCTATGACAGATCACAAATCCTTAGAAAAAGCTATCAAAAAAGCATGTGATATAGCCCGTTACACACAAGAAGATGATTGTGCGGGTTTAGCAGATGCAGGACTTATGGCAAAAGAACTCCCCGACTTAGATCTCTATCACCCTTGGGATTTAGATCCCAAAAAAGCCATTAAACTGGCGTTACAATGTGAAAAAGAAGCTCACGCGCTAGACAAACGCATTAAAAATTCCGAAAGTATTTCCGTTTCAACGCATAAAAATTTTTCCGTTTATGCAAACAGTCATGGTTTTGTTGATGCCGAACGTGGCACAGATCACCATATCGGCTGTGAACTCATTGCCGAGCAAAACCATGAAATGGAACGAGACTATTATTATTCTGTTGCCCGAAATTCTGCTGATCTGGAATCTTTTTCACACATTGCAAAAAAAGCTGCTGAGCGCACAGTCAGCCGCTTGGGCGCGCGCAAACTAAAAACTCAGCACGCACCGATAATTTTTTCAGCGGAAACCGCAAAAAGCCTCCTTTCTCATTTTATTTCAGCCATAAGGGGCGGTAACTTATACCGAAAATCATCATTTCTATTAGACAGCATAAATACCCAAGTTTTTCCAAAACACATCAGGATTTACGAAAATCCCTATCTATTAAAGGGAGCTGGCAGCACTGCCTGCGATGCTGAAGGCGTTACAACGCAAGCAAAAGATTTTGTAAAAAACGGTATAGTACAAAGCTATGTGCTCGGCAGTTATTCCGCAAGAAAATTAGGCTTAAAAACAACAGCAAATGCCGGCGGCGTTCACAACTTATTCATCGACACAAGTGATTCAGATTTAACAGCCTTACTCAAACAAATGCACACTGGACTACTTGTCACAGACTTAATCGGTCAGGGAGTTCATCTCATTACAGGCGATTACTCACGCGGCGCGTTTGGTTTTTGGGTAGAAAATGGCGAAATACAATATCCCGTCAGCGAAATAACGATTGCTGGAAACTTGCGCGACATGTTTATGCGGCTCATCGCTGTCGGAAACGACATTGACACAAGAGGGAACATTCAAACGGGTTCAATTCTCATCGAAAACATGATGATTGCTGGCTATTAATATACCACGGCATCACAATGTCTGCCCAACCTTCAGCACCGCAGAAAATCGCGCAAATTGATATAAACAAAATGGTAGACAAAGGATGGCGTA
>CBDVDN010000244.1:0-2125 GCA_965372775.1 uncultured Gammaproteobacteria bacterium | reverse complement strand
TAATAGGTAAAATAAATATAAAACCTAATGTGCCCAGATAAACTGTTTGAGCTAATAAAGAAGATTTTTCTTTTTTGGTTTTTTCAATTTTTTCCACGTCCTTTCGAACGCTTTTTTTTAATTTTTCGATTTTATTCTGTGATACCATATTTTCCCTCGCGTTTTAATTCCCATAAACGTCTTAAAACATTTTCATCAAGGCGATGGAGCGTTTCTCTTATATTCACTATGTCCGTTTCTTCTGTCGAGAGTTGTTTATCCAATTCCGCTGCTATTTTTAGATAATCATCATGTCTGAAATAGTATCTTACAGCTATTTTTAATGTATTATCAGCAAAATAAAGAATTCCGCCCGGCACAGCAATATACTCTTCTTTATTTTGATCATATCTTATTCGTGCCAATCCATATTTTAGGCAGGTTATCATTCTTGCATGTCCAGATAAAACACCAAAGCTTCCTGAAGAATCCTCGCCAATAAAGCTTGTTACATTATTGAATTGTTCAAATTGTGTTGAGCTGTAGAGATAAAGATTAAAGGTCTTCATTCGTTCATTTCCTTTATGTCCTCCATGCTGCCGATCATATAACATTGATCTTCGCTAACACGATCATATTTCCCCTGAATAAAGTTTTCGCAATCTGTCAATGTTTGTTCTAAAGGTACTGAAACCCCTTGTTCTCCAGAGTGTTCTGCGGTAATAAAAAAAGGTTGTGTTAAATATCTCTGGAGCTTACGCGCTCTTGAAACGATTTTCTGATCCTTAGGCGAGAGTTCTTCAATGCCTAACATAGCGATGATGTCCTCTAATTCCATGTATCTTGCTATATGTTCCCGAACAGTTTGTGCAATAGAATAATGCCGTTCTCCTAATAAATAACGATCCATAAACTTACTTTTTGATTGTAAAGCATCTATTGCGGGATATATTCCTTTCCCTGCTTGAGATCGAGATAAAATAACAGTTGTATCTAAATGGCTGATGATGCCGCTTACTGCTGGATCAGTCATATCATCTGCCGGCACATATACAGCTTGCACAGAAGTAATCGTACCTTTATCTGTTGACATAATGCGTTCTTGAAGTTCTGCTATTTCTGTTAAAAGCGTAGGCTGATAGCCAACTGTTGCAGGCATTCTGCCAAGCAATCCTGAAATCTCACTGCCGGCTTGAACAAAACGGTAAATGTTATCCATAAGAAACAAAACTTCTTTATTCAACGTATCTCGTAAATATTCAGCATAGGATAATGCTGATAATCCAGTCCTGAAACGCACGCCCGGAGATTCATCCATTTGCCCAAAGATCATGAGCGTGCTAGGCATGACACCTATAGACTGCATTTCCTGCCAAAGCTCATGTCCTTCACGAATGCGTTCGCCAACACCAGCAAAAACAGATACACCCATATGAAGTTTAACAATAGCATGCATAAATTCCATAAGCAGCACAGTTTTTCCCACACCTGCGCCACCGAAAAGCCCCGTCTTTCCGCCGCGGACAAAAGGGCATAATAAGTCTATCACTTTAATACCAGTCTCAAGAATTTCATGTATTAATTTTGTTTTAGAAAGAGGTGCTGGCTTTGAAAGAATATTACGATAATTTTTTATTTTGATGGGTGGTTTATTATCCAAAGGTTCGCCAAAAAAATTTAATACCCGCCCCAAACAATCATCTGAAACAGGGATATGAATAGAAGAGCCTGTATCGAAAACTTTTAAGCCCCTTCGCAAACCGCTTGCGCGGTGCAGTGTAATAGCTTGTATATGATATTGATCAATATGCTGATAGACTTCCAATATATAACTATCGCTGTGCGTTTGAGTTTTGAGTGCTTGGTGAAGCGGCGGCAGCGTCTTACACTTAATACGCACAACAGGACCATGTACCGCAACGATTGTACCAATTGGCTGTTCATTTGTTTCTTTAAGCAAGGATCCTTGATCTTTCATTTTATACATATTCCCTTGATTTATACAGCACACAGCATAGTTCCAGAAGGCAAGCTAGCGCTATTTTAACCATTGCATGATTTTAAAACAAAAATAGCATTTATTCAAAGATATCCTATACCAAAATCCACCATTTAAAATTCCAGCCGAGCGATTTAGTATATTTCC
>CBDVDN010000243.1:0-2137 GCA_965372775.1 uncultured Gammaproteobacteria bacterium | reverse complement strand
TAATAACTGTTGAAAAAGTTCAGGATATTGTTGAACAAACGCTCTTAGATTCTCCTTTCAAACAAACCGCTAAAGCGTACATTATTTATCGAGAACAGCATGCGCGCATCAGAGAAATGGTAAATAACGTTCAAGTTGATCTGATTGATAATTATTTAGATAAGCTGGATTGGCAGGTTAAAGAAAATAGCAATATGTCTTATTCTTTACAGGGGCTGAATAATTATGTTTCGACTGAGATCAGCAAGACTTATTGGCTGAATAAGATTTATTTGGAAGAAGTTCGACAGGCGCATACGAATGGTGATTTTCATTTGCATGATTTGGGGCAGTTGTCTGTTTATTGTGTCGGCTGGGATTTGCAGGATTTGCTGCGGTCTGGTTTTTGTGGTGTAGAAGGGAAAGTCGCGAGCAAGCCAGCTAAACATTTCAGAACAGTTTTAGGGCAAATTGTTAATTTCTTTTATACTTTGCAAGGAGAGTCGGCAGGTGCGCAGGTATTTTCTAATTTTGATACGCTTCTTGCGCCTTTTATCCGTTATGATAATTTGAGTTATAAAGACGTTAAGCAGGCTTTACAAGAGTTTGTTTTTAATGTGAATGTTCCGACTCGCGTTGGATTTCAGTCGCCTTTTACTAATGTCACAATTGATTTACAGTCGCCGGCTATATTGACTTCTGAGCCTGTTGTTATCGGTGGTGAATTAAAAGAAGAAACGTATGGCGATTTTCAGCATGAAATGAATGTTTTTAATAGTGCTTTCTTGGAAGTGCTTTCGGAAGGTGATGCGAATGGGCGCGTTTTTACTTTTCCTATTCCAACTTATAATATCACAGCGGATTTTAATTGGGAGAATCCTGAATTAGAACAATTATGGAAAGTAACAGCTAAGTACGGCATTCCTTATTTTGCTAATTTCGTTAATTCGGATATGTCGCCGGATGATGTGCGTTCAATGTGCTGTCGCTTGCGCATTGATAATCGAGCGCTTGAAAAACGAGGCGGCGGTTTATTCGGTGCTAATCCTTTGACGGGTTCTATTGGTGTTGTGACAGTTAATCTGCCTAGGATTGGATTTTTAGCGAAAGATGAAGCGGATTTTTTGGAGCGGTTAGAGCATGTTATGGAAATCGCGAGAACAAGTCTGGAAACAAAACGGAAAGCATTGGAACGATTAACAGATCAGGGTTTATATCCTTATGCAAAATATTATCTTCGTCATGTGAAAGAACGTCATAATAGTTATTGGTTTAATCATTTTGCGACGATTGGTTTAATCGGCATGAATGAAGCTTGTCTATATTTTATAGGACAAGATATTGGTTCGGCTTCTGGACATACTTTTGCGACAAAAGTTTTAGATCATATGCGGGAAGTATTATCCCGCTTTCAGCGAGAAACAAATAATTTTTATAACTTGGAAGCAACGCCAGCGGAAAGCACGTCTTATCGTTTGGCGAAATTAGATAAGATGCGTTATCCGGATATGTTTGCTACCGATGTTCTAAATTATATTCCTAAGGAAACGCCGTTTTATACGAATTCTTCGCAATTACCTGTCAATTATACGGATGATGCTTTTCATATGTTGGATTTGCAAAACGAATTATAAACTAAATATACAGGCGGAACGGTTTTGCATGTTTTTGTTGGAGAAGAAATTATTGATGTGCAGGCAGTCAAACATTTTGTCAAAAAAGTTTGTGATAATTATCACTTACCGTATTTTTTTGTCACGCCAACCTTTTCTATTTGTACTGCGCATGGTTATTTAAGCGGCGAGCAAAAGACTTATCCACATTGCGGTGGGAAAACAGAAATATATTCGCGAGTTGTGGGGTATTTGCGACCAGTGAGTCAATGGAATGACGGCAAATAGGCGGAATATAAAATTCGTAAGCATTATAAAATATAGGATTATATGAAGTTCGGCGGATTACAGAACTGTAGGTTGGGTTAAGCGCCTATAAAACCTATAAAAAGTCTTTTGATATCAGCGATTTTGGCATGTTTTGTTCCAACATAAAACAAGGAAGGTCCAATTAACTCCTAAATAGCAATGTGTTCTAATTCTTCTTTTAAAAAGGTTAAACTTTTAATAAAATAAAAAAAGGGCCGAAACTTCGGCCCCAATAA
>CBDVDN010000242.1:0-2147 GCA_965372775.1 uncultured Gammaproteobacteria bacterium | reverse complement strand
AAGCAATTGGATGAACGGATTGAAAAAACCAAATTAAAAAAAGAACCATTACTGCATAATAAATTTCACGAAAACGGCCGCCTGGCACAATATAGGGTTTTGCTAAGGGAATAAGCGTATCCCCTTCTTTTTTATCTTGTGGCGTGCGCTTTAAAACAGCCCATAGAGATTCGATATAACTTTCAACAGAACTTGTATCAATCTTATCTGTTGAATCTTTCGCAGGGGTTGGCAAAGTAAAATGATCTAAAATAAACTGCTTTAAATTAAAATCTTTATCGCTCGATTGTTCTCTATAAGCCGATAATATTTTCTCTTGGCTCATTTTAGGTATACAATCGACAAACGTTTTAGAATCTGTAAAAATTCGTGAAAGCTGTACTGCTTCAAATAACTCACCTTCAGTTTGAATCATGTTGAACTCCTTCTTGATATGTTTTTCTTAATAAAAACGCATAAGGCAACACTAAAACTAATAGGATGCCTAGCGGAATCATAAAGGTCGAAAATGCAATTAAACCGCCGAAATGCTGAAAGGATTTACCAATCACAAGGCTGCCTAAAGTACCGTCAAGCGCTGAAAAAATCAAAATCAAAACAGACATAGCTCTTTGATTCGTCAATTTTTGCTTGCTTAAAATTGAAGAACATAATGTTGGGTAAATCGGGCCAACGAAGAAACCGATTAGCGGCAACAAATAAGCCGTCATTTACTAAACTTTAACTTTCCGATTGTTCTTCGTTTTCTTCCTCATTTCCTAATGCTTGAAGCCTTTTTTCTATTTCTTGTCCCATAAGATTTAGGTCTTTTATTTCTGACAAAGTAGGCAAATCGCTTAAGCTTTTCAATCCTAAATCATCTAAAAACTGTTTCGTTGTAGCATATAATGCCGGTTTTCCCGGAACATCGCGATGTCCAACGACTCTTATCCATTCACGTTCCAAAAGCGTACGGATAATATTAGAACTAACGCCTACACCGCGCACATCACTAATTTCGCCGCGCGTGATCGGCTGACGATAAGCAATTAAAGCAAGCGTTTCTAATAATGCGTGAGAATATCTAATCGGTTTTTCATCCCACAAACGGCTAATCCAAGGTGATAAGTCCGATTTCACTTGAAACTGAAATCCGCTGGCTAATTCTTTTAATTCAATTCCGCGTTCAGCATAATCGTCCATTACAATCTGCAGCATATTTTGAATGGTTTTATGATCAGGACATTCGGATTCATCGAATAGCGATGCCAAATTATTTGCTGTTAATGGCGTTTCAGAAGCAAATAACGCCCCTTCAATAATACGACATATTTTTTCTTCATTCATGATAATTAATTATCCTCTGTCATCTGAGACGGTTTAATATAAATCGGTGCAAACGGCTTGGATTGAACGACTTCAATAGCCGAATCCTTGAATAATTCTAAGACTGCTATAAACGTTACCACCAACCCCATCCTGCCTTCTGATAATTTAAAAAAAGCAGCAAACGGGACGAATTTATCCGTTCTTAAAGCTGATAAAATAGACAACATACGCTCACGAATCGACAAAGGTTCCTGCTGAATATGGTGCGACGCAGCTAATTCCGCGCGATTTAAAACGTCCTGAAATGCCATCAATAGTTCTTGCAGTTCCACTTGCGGTACTGGTCTTTGGATTGTAACGTATGGCGCATCAATCGTAACAGCAAAAGTATCTCGTCCGCGGCGCGGCAAGGTATCCAATTCTTCTGCTGCCTGCCTGTAACATTCATATTCCTGCAAACGTCTGACTAATTCGGCGCGCGGATCTTCCTCTTCACCTTCTTCATTAGTGTGCCGCGGCAATAGCATACAGGATTTTATTTCCGCAAGCATTGCGGCCATCACTAAATATTCCGCTGCTAATTCAAAATTATTTTCCCTCATCACCTCAACATATTCCATATATTGCCGCGTTATATCCGCAATAGGAATATCGAGAATATCAATATTTTGACGTTTAATTAAATAAAGCAGCAAATCCAACGGACCCTGAAAGGTTTCCAAAAAAATCTCCAGCGCATCCGGCGGAATATATAAATCCTTCGGCATCGTTGTATAAGGCTCGCCTTTTACAATAGCCTTTAATGATTCCGTTTGTTGATAAGATAATGCTGTTTCTAT
>CBDVDN010000241.1:0-2152 GCA_965372775.1 uncultured Gammaproteobacteria bacterium | reverse complement strand
ATTCTAGTTCAGCGTACCACCTAAATCATCCGCTAACTGCTGCGCTGTTTCCGACATTTCATCAAGAACAAGTTCCGTGTTTTCATGATCAGTGGGTTTCATGAACAAAACTAATCCCGTGCATATTGTTTTCCCGATATTATCCAGATCAAAATCACCCGGCTCGGTTGCTGAAGCTAAACTAAATAAAGTCCCTGCTTCTTTTGATCCGTTTTTATAACGATGAAAAATCTGCATGTCACCATAGTGCATATCATGGCTAAATATTGTCTGCAGCAGATCGTAACCGCCAAAAGGTTTGTTCGGCGGCGCCATGATGGTAATGCTGGTGATTTCACTTGGGAAAGGATTAGGTTGTTTGGCGGGCTGCTCATTTTTATCGTCTTTGGTTTGATGAGGTTTGTGGATTCCAGATAAGCTCGCAGCATTCGCTTTCTGGAATGACGCGAGTGGTTCAGGACTCGTTTTCTGGAATGACGGGAGCGGTTCAGCTCCCGATTTCTGAAATGACGTAGGTGATTCAGTACTTGCTTTCTTGAATGATGCGGGTGATTCAGTACTTGCCTCCTGAAATGACGTAGATGATTCAGCACTCACTTCATGGAATGACATAGGAGATTCGGGATTTACTTCTTGAGATGACGCGGGTAGTACATCATTCGTTTTTGGAACAACATCGCTCATTTTGGGTTCTTCTGCATCATCCATTTCCGGTAATTCACTAATGTGCGGGGTTTTTTCATCTGAACAATCGTAAATCGATTGTGTTTTGTTAACATTTTTTCGTCTTTGCAGTTTACGCCGCAGCCCATTCCATAAAATACCCAAAACAATTAGTGAACCGATAGCTAATAAGATGGTACGGATTGTACTCTGTTCCATAATTTACCCCTCTGCCATAGCAACCGCCGCATCAACATCAACTGCAACAATCCTTGATACGCCCGGCTCGTTCATTGTCACACCCGTTAAGTGCTGTGCCATTTCAATTGTGCTTTTATTGTGGCTGATAAATATAAACTGTACTTTATCTGACATTTCTTTTACTAGATTACAATATCTAAAAACATTAGCATCATCCAACGGTGCATCAACTTCATCTAACATACAAAACGGCGCTGGATTTAATTGAAATAAAGAAAATACTAAAGCAATAGCCGTTAAGGCTTTTTCTCCGCCCGATAACAAATGAATGCTGCTAACGTTTTTACCCGGTGGTTTTGCCATGAGCATAACACCCGTATCCAGCAAATCTTCGCCTGTCATTTCTAAATAAGCGCTGCCACCCCTGAATATGTTCGGAAACAGTTCTTTAAACGTATTATTAACAGTTTCAAACGTATCTTTGAAACGATGCCGCGTTTCTTTATCGATTTTACGAATAGCATTTTGCAGTGTTTCTAAAGCTTCATCTAAATCCGCAAGCTGCTTGTCTAAATAAATTTTACGTTCCGATACTTGATCATATTCATGAATTGCCGCTAAATTAATCGGTCCTAGCCGCGTAATGCGCAGCGCTGTTTTTTCAATCGCTTCTGATAAATTGTCTTCATTCGCCTCTTCCGGCATATCTTGTAATAATTCATTTAGTTCAAATGTGGATTCCGCTAGCTGTTCTTGAAGCGTTGTCTTTTTCACTTTCAAGGTTTGCTCTTCAAGACGTCTTTTTTCTAACTTGTCCCGAGAAATTTGTACGGCTTCTTCTGCTTGATGACGTTCTTTCTGACGCGCTTGAATATCATGCTCATGATCATCCGCTCGTTTTCTAGCAGTTTTTAATTCCTGTTCAATCAATAACCGTTTTTCTAACGCCGTATCTAAATTAACTTGTAATTGATCAATCGGCGATTCATTATCTTGCGCGAGCTGTCCCGTTAACTGCATTTGACGTTCATCCAAAACAGTTAATTGCCGAGTCATCCGTTCAATTGACTGCGTTAAATTCGCCAACTGAGACGTCATAAGCTGCTGCTTTAGCTCCATTTCATGCGCAAGCTCTCGATCAAGTCTGGCTTGCTCCCTTACGGCATTCAGCTTTTGACGGCATTCGTCGCGCTTGCCTAATAATTCTTTCCGAAGATTCGCGTTTTGTTCCATCACCGTCATAGCGTTTTCCCATAAATGCCGCGCTTCTTGTAAGTTATGTTTTAAT
>CBDVDN010000240.1:0-2160 GCA_965372775.1 uncultured Gammaproteobacteria bacterium | reverse complement strand
ATCTTTTAATTTTCCGCGAAATCCGCTTAAATCAAAAGATTTTAAACAGATTCTTAGGAATGTACACGCCTAGCTTATACTATTATTGCAAAATCTATAGACAACTCTTGTAAGAATAAAAAAACAAAAAATATATGCCAACACATTTAGTGCGCTAACAAGCGCAATGGTTTCAATAAATTTTAATCCTACACATTGTCCTAGAAAAAAACCTCCAGTTACAGCTATTAATGCTGAAATATCATAAAGCACTATTCGAGAAAGCCCCCCTATTACAAAAACAAGCCTTGTTAACGGACTTACGATAAATTGCGCGGCTATCCATGGGATTAGCGCAATGGCTAACATGCCGGCATTTTGCCATTTCGCACCAAAGATTACTCCAAATAATTTCGGAGCAATTAAAACAGTTAAAAACACAAATGGCAATGACATATAAGAAAGATGTTTTGCAGTCTCCCAAAACCTATGTTTTACCATAGCTGGATTGTTTCTTGAATAATCAGCAAGCTGACTCTGGAAAACATCTGCGATATTTCTTGTTAATAAACCAGCAGGCAAATTCAATGTACGATTAACCAAAACATATAACCCCGCCGACGCAATACCATAGTAATGATTAATAAAAAGAACCGGAAAACTAAACGCCAATGAATTAATTATCACAGACGGGCATGAAAATAAAGGAAAAGCCTTATGCCTTTTGAAAACAGAAATAAGATTTTTCCTGTTACTTTTAAAATTAGATGCCCTCATCGAGGAAACGATTATACGCCCCATTCTAAAAACACCAGCGCCTCTCCCGATTAAATCTCCAAAAATCAATCCAGATATTAAACTAACAAAACCAAATATTGTTTGTGTTAACGCTCTTACGCCATTTTGCAGCAGCGTCACTTTCCCAATAACCGTATAACTATTTTCTCTTAACAAAAAGTAACGGCAAATATTGTATCCGCCAGTAATAAAAATTGCAAAAAACATCGCAATACTCGTAATCTTAGGCATGACACCAAAACCGAAATAATGAAAAAGCAATAGCAAAAAATAAACGCCACTATATAGAAATGATGAAATGACTAATAAAAAAAACGAAAGGATAACCAAATCAAATGCTTCTTTCTTATTTTCTTCTGCAATAATTGCTGATTCATATTGCAAACAAGAAATAACACTCGCCACGCTAATAAAAGAATAAAAAAGCCCATACCTGCCTAAATCACTCGGAGAATATAGCCGGGTTAAAACTGGCATAACAACTATTAACATTAACTGTCCGATTGCTGTCGTGCCAACTAAAAATCCAACCCCGCTATAATACTTGTTTTGTAAAACTGCGTTTTTTAATTGTTTAATCATCTATGCTCATCGTTTTAATACACTCGTTTTTTAGAATTTCATAAATTTGACTTGTGTAAGGACATTGAGTTTTAGCATTTCCGCTAAGAGGTAAATCTAATCGCTCTCCATATTCACTCATCCAGCCTATTTGTTTGGCGGGAACGCCTACAACCAGCGCATAGTCTGGCACATCTCTTGTTACCACGCTCCCAGCACCAATAAAAGAATATTGACCAATCGTTACGCCACAAACTATCGTGCAATTTGCGCCTAAAGTCGCTCCTTTTTTTACTAAGGTTTTGCGATACTCTGTTTTTCGCTCAATCGCCGAACGAGGGTTATAAACATTAGTAAACACCATACTCGGCCCACAAAAAACATCATCTTCCAAAATAACATTATCGTATACCGATACGTTATTTTGAATTTTTATGCCATTACCAATCACAACGTCATTCCCCACATAAACGTTTTGACCTAATCTACATCTTTCGCCAATTTTTGCGCGCGCACAAATATGAACCCAATGCCATATGTGACTGTCTTTTCCAATTTCTGCTCCATCATCAATAATCGCAGTCGGGTGTGTTAAATAATTACTCATGGTTTTTTCTGTTTTATAGGAGGGCATGGTTATAGTATTTAGAGTTTCCACATCTAATTTAACTATTGGTCTTTTACTTTTTTGTAGTGTTTTATAAATTCCAATAGAAACACAACAAAAAATCCAACAATCACGCCAAAAATTAAAAATAATATAATTTTTGCTGGCGCGGAAAGCCCTACTGGATCCTGTGATTGCTGTAAATCAGAAAAGAA
>CBDVDN010000239.1:0-2176 GCA_965372775.1 uncultured Gammaproteobacteria bacterium | reverse complement strand
CATTTTTTAATTGATGGGCTGACAACAACAGTAAAAGTCACATATTTTATGCAAAAACGCTCTATTATTTTTAATATTTTTTTTCGTATGCCGCTTTTTAAGCTTGCTGTTTCTGTTTCCAGTTCATGCGCATCGTAAATGACTTTTATCCGTTTAAAAAGCTTTAAAAAAACACATAAAGGAAGCACATTTATGCTATGCGCATTTATAAAATGGATGGGCTTATTAATTAAAAAACAAAACACTTTTAATTGCCATTCGGCTTGGTTTATTGCTTTTTTTAAAAAGCCTTTTCCTATGTTTAGTTTTAACGTAATCCTTTTAATTTTCCTTTTAGCATCCAATTCTTCTTCGTTTGGAAGGTTGCTGTTATTTATGCCTATCATTAATATTTTGTTTGTAATGTTGTTATCAATTAATGTTTTTGTTTCTTTAAATATTCTGCTTTCGTGTTTGAAATTGGAACCATAGATATGAACATTTATTTTTTCTTTTTGAAGGTTTTTTTTGTTTTTCATTTTTATACCTTCTTTGCAATCTTTCGTATTAGTTCTTCTAGTGTTTTATTATCAAATAACCAAGAATTAGAAGGATAATCGGCGTGTTGTTTGATAGGAGATTTCATGATTTTTTCAAAAGAAATGGGCGTTAACCCTAATTTTTTTATAACAAATTCTTTGTCTTGATCTAGCAGTTCTTTTGAGGGGTAGGTTGGTTTTTCTAATTCAGTTAAAGCTTCTTGTCTCGTTATTTGCCTCGAATTGATCATCGCAGACAAATGACATTTTCGTTTGTCAAAATTAAATTTGAGCGGGAGGATGTATCCTTGGAAAAATCTAGTATAAATCGATTCGTAATGTTTGTAGCCATATTCTTGCCAGCCGATTTCCTTTTTTAAAGTCTCGATAGCTTTATTTTTGTCAAATTCAAGATAATTTAATATGGAAATGTATTTTATCCTTTTGATGAGGACGCAAAAAAAAATATCGAATAAGGACATGTGAGGATAGGTTTTTAGCGAAATTGTGCCGAATTCCTTTTGAATTGCTTTAATGTGCTTCCAGTCTCTATTGTCATAATGATTGCTGCGAGGGATGAGAGTTTCTGTTGCGACATTGCCGCCACCGATAATATAAGGGATATTTCGTCGTGCGGCTTCATGAAACAGCAAAGAAACAATCGCATGGTCAGAAGGAATTTCAGCATTAGTAACAGATGCTTTTAAAAAAGATAATTGTAAATCTTTAAATTCCTTCCAGTTTATTACATATGTGTAGAGATCGATATTCAATGTTTTTAATGTTTGTTCTATATTTTTGACAGCAAGTTCCGAATTCCAGCCATTGTCAAAGTGTACTGCAAGAGGATTTAGCCCCATTTTTTTTACTAAATAAGCGACATAAGTACTATCGACTCCGCCGCTTACACCGATAATGCAGTTATATGTTTTATTTTTAGTTTTGTTTTTTATCGTGTGAATGGTTTGTTCTAGTTTGTTATTTTCAATGTTTGTTTTAACTTGATCGTTACGCTTTTCATTTAATTTGCAATAATTGCAAACGCCGTTTTTATCAAAAACAATAGTTTTGTCTACATCTGTGTCCATCACACATTTTTTGCATATTTGGTAATTTTTTTGCATGTTTTGTCCCTTTTAGTAGGAATATAACGTTTTTTATCGCTTGAAGCGAAGGCGAAAACGTTTTTTTTCAATGAGTTGTCAGCGGCATTTCGTGAATATTCAGTTAACTCGTTATGCTGAGGCGCAAATTGACCGCGGGTTCCAGCAAACGCACCATGGATCTTGCGGTTAAGCCGCGGGATGATGGGTTAAACGAATATTTACAGCATTTTCGAGCGCCTACATTTCGGTGGCATTCTATCAGCAAATGAGGAAAAAAGATAGAACTAGCATTGAGATAATAGCCATTTTTTTATTTGAAGATAAATGTTACACTGCTTTCAAATTAATACTTAAAATAAAGGTAACTGTTTACTGCTTTGATTTGTCCGGTTAGTCGGGACGTTCAGTGCTAATGAGCGTCCCTTGAAAAGGATGGAATAGTCACAAGTAAATTTTATTAAAACGGCAATTTAGGTGAGGTTTTTCTTTGTTATTTAATTGTAAACGCCGAACCATCACCCATGGTCATTTTACGAACAAAATCCAATGCAT
>CBDVDN010000238.1:0-2206 GCA_965372775.1 uncultured Gammaproteobacteria bacterium | reverse complement strand
TTTATTTTGGGCTTTAAAAATTAATCGTGGAAATCTGATTAATGGAATCTGACATTTTTTATAGATGTCACACTGTAGATAAAGATAAAAACGGGTTAACGTTTCTTTGTGTGGCGCATAGGTGTTACCCATCGCGTCGGAATGAGCACCAGGGGTATGAAAGAAAGTTTCTTGGAGTGTTTCAGGGGAAACGGGCCAGGTACGTTCAAAACCTTGAATATTATAACCGCGACCCTTTTCTTGCGTTGCGATAATGACAAAACGTTTTCTAACGTTTGATGGAATTTTAGAGGCGTCCATATCTCTTTTACTGCCTGTGCCGAGTACCGGGTCAAGTAGGGCTTCATCGATTAAAATAGTGCTATTTATATGATATAGATAATTAGCATAACGTGTACATTGTCCACCACCTCGGCTGCCGCCTTGTGTGAAAATACGATGAGGTCCTTCAGCAGATAATAGATTAAATCTGTTTCTTGTTTTTAAAAAATTACGAGTTCTTTCTGCTGCGAGCCGCGCTCTTTTTCTTGCGCCTTTGCTTCCGAAATCTATGCCGCCCCACTCTGTGACGCCTCGAACTTCAAAGCAATGTCCAAGCAGGCATCGAGCGGTTTCGGATATGGTATTGCCGTCTCCGATTTTATGTTTTGTGGGATTAAAAGAGACATGCAGCGCATAAGGATCTGGTTTGCCGGTTATATAGCGGTGGACGAGCAAAGGCGTTTTTTTTGTATGGGTGTGCAGAGCGGTCAGCGGTGCAGCTAAACTTTTATCTGCTAAACCCGAACCCGAAAGCGCAAATCGTTTTTTGAGTTTTTTTGCTGATAGAACTTTTGGTGCTTTTTCTTTAGGCGGAAGCGGTTCCGCAAGTACAGTAAAGGTGAGATGCCTATTTTGATTTTCTGGTGTATTAAAAGATTCTGCTAGAATTCCGTGTGTGTACACAGTCGGCGGTTTGGTTCTAATATCAACCATAATGTGACCACTGTTGCCGTGAGAATCGGTTATGGGGATGATGCCGATGCTGGCTTTTTGATCTCTTAGATCAAAGATTTTTTCATCAATATAAGCTTGATTGATTTGAGCGGGATTGTCGCATTTTGGAAATATTTTTGTGTTTAACATAAGTACTGCCTTTTTTGACCTTATTTTAGCCAAATTCTAAGAGTTTTTACTTAAGGAAATCTTAAGAAATTTTAAAATATTGAAAACATGCCTATTATGACAGGGTTAGAAGTGGATAACAAATTTGTTGTGAAATTGATAAGGCAGCGTTTTTTGTACAATGTTTGATATGTTTGTGAAATTATGGAAGGTTGTTTGCAGTTTTTCGAGTTGTTCGGGGGTGCCGCAGGCTATAACTTCGATACGTCCATCATTTAAGTTTTTTATCCATCCGGTTATATTAAGTGTTTCAGCGGTATTTTGTGTTTTTGTGCGAAAGCATACGCCTTGTACGTGACCGGATATTAGGTAGTGTCTGCAGATTTCATTCATGTTTTCTTTACGCGAAGTAAATGTATTCGGCGGCTGTCGGCATGCAGTATCGTAAAGTGTAAGTCTTGTATGGTTGTGTTTTCGCCGCGCTTAGGAATGTGATTGAATGCGTGCGTGACGAGTCCGCCAATTGTATCAAATGTTTCTTCGTCAAATTCTGTTGCGAAATAAGCATTGAATTCTTCTAGCGGTGTTGAAGCTTTGACTATGTATTCTGTTTCAGAACGCTTTTTAATTGAAGCTTTTGCATCAATATCGTATTCGTCTTCAATCTCGCCGACAATTTGTTCAAGAATGTCTTCAATTGTAATAAGACCATCAATGCTGCCATATTCATCGACAACAATTGCAATGTGATTATGGCTTTGACGAAATTGCCGCAGCAAAACATCTAACCGTTTGCTTTCTGGTACGAAAACAGCCGGACGTAATATGTCATGAATGTCGAATTTTTTTTCTGCGTCGTGACAAAATTTTAGTAAGTCTTTTGCGAGCAGTATGCCGATAACTTCATCACGATTATCGCCAATAACGGCAAACCGCGAGTGACCGGATTCGATAATAGTCGGTAGCATAGATTTTAGATCTTCATTTTCTTGTACAATGACCATTTGTGATCGCGGCAGCATGATGTCCCGCACCTGCATATCTGAGACCTGCAGAATACCTTCAATCATGCTGATCGAATCGATTTCTAGGACATTTTCTC
>CBDVDN010000237.1:0-2232 GCA_965372775.1 uncultured Gammaproteobacteria bacterium | reverse complement strand
CAATTGCAAAGATAGCACGTTATTTGTCATTAGGCACGCTTTCCGGATAGGCATTCAAATTTGGATCAAAATCCATAAGAGAAGGTTCTCACCAGAGGGGGCAATTTTCATGCAACTTTTGGGCTTTAGGGGGTCAATTTTACATGCTCATTAACAGCTTTTATCAAAGAAGTGAAATTTAGGTGCTTTTTAACGTGCATTGTCTCAATCCGTTGTGGCTAAAAGCAAAATTCTACCAAAATAAAAAGAAAAGTAAAAATATTAAACAAAATTTGCGCGAAAAATTATTTTGCAGGGTGTCGTAAGTGGCTTATATTTAAAGAACTAAAATTTGACCGAGAACTGCTGGCACGGCGCGCCGTACTCTTTTTCTGATAACGTTCAAATATCAGCATAGCATGCTGTGTAGCTCCGGTGACGTGCGCAAAGTGAAATTTTACAAAACCATCGGAGTCGTTTAATATATGCGCATGGAAAAACGATCAATTTTAAAAAATTTTTTGTGGCTTTTGTTTAGCGGCTTCATGGTGTTGGGTTTAGGTGTTGCATGTTTCTTGTTTGTGCTGGAACTTCAATTGCCAAGCGTTGAAGTTCTCAAAGATGTTCATTTGCAGGTTCCTTTACGTGTTTTTACCGCTGATGGAAAGCTGTTGGCTGAGTTTGGAAATATTCGCCGTATTCCAGTTACGCTGGATCAAGTGCCAAAACAGCTTATTCAAGCAACATTAGCGACAGAAGATCAGCGCTTTTTTGAACATTCGGGTGTTGATATCGTGGGATTAGGCCGCGCAGTAGTGGTCTTATTCGTTACCGGCAAGAAAAAAGAAGGCGGCAGTACCATTACAATGCAGGTTGCTCGAAATTATTTTCTTTCTCGAAAAAAAACCTATATCCGAAAATTAAAAGAAATCCTATTGGCTTTAAAAATAGACCATCTATTTAGCAAAGATAAAATTTTAGAGCTTTATTACAATAAAATATTTTATGGAAACCGCGCTTACGGTATTGCAGCGGCCGCGCAAATCTATTACGGAAAAGAATTAGATAAGCTGATTTTGCCAGAAATGGCGATGCTTACTGGTTTGCCAAAAGCGCCATCAGTTTTAAATCCGCTCGCCAATCCTGCCGCAGCTAAAAATCGGCGCAATCATGTGTTATATCGAATGTATATGCTCAATTACATTGATGCAGCAACCTATCAGCAGGCTATTTCAGCGCCGATTACAGCAAAATATCATGGTTTTAAGGTATCTATTAAAGCGCCTTATGTTGCGGAGATGGTTCGAAAGATTATGATCCAGAAGTTTGGAGACCAAGCCTATGATCGAGGCTATGATGTTTACACAACACTCGACAGCCGATTACAAAAAATTGTAACAGCTTCATTGCGAAAAGCTTTGTTGGCTTATGATTATCGTCATGGCTATCGTGTGCCTGAAAAGAATTTCGGGGCGGTTAACGCCGATGATATTGATAGCTTACTTGATGCGCTCAAGAAAGTTTCTAGCATCGGGGGGCTGCAGCCGGCTATTGTCATTAGTGTTGCGCAAAATTCTGCTACAGTGTTATTGAAAACAGGGCAAGCGGTATTAATTCCATGGAGCGGATTATCTTGGGCTAAACGGCAAATTATTCGCGACAATCAGGAATATTTAGGTTCAGCGCCTACAACGGTTGCGGATGTTTTGCAAGAAGGTGATCTTATTCGCGTTGTGCAAAAAGGCGATAATACTTGGACGCTTGCTCAAATTCCAGATGTAGAGGGCGCACTAGTTGCGCTAAACCCAAAAGATGGTTCAATTTTAGCATTGTCTGGCGGTTTTAGTTATTTTCAAAATAATTTTAATCATGTTACGCAAGCCGAACGTCAGCCAGGTTCTGCTTTCAAGCCATTTATT
The DNA here is from genome assembly GCA_965372775.1 of uncultured Gammaproteobacteria bacterium. Lineage (GTDB taxonomy): Bacteria > Pseudomonadota > Gammaproteobacteria > UBA12402 > UBA12402 > CBDVDN01. Next base: position 334 of record CBDVDN010000237.1, on the reverse strand, counting down.
TATTCTGCCGCGCTTTCCAAAGGCTTTACTTTAGCGTCTTTAATCAATGATGCTCCGGTTGTCATGCCGGATTCTGGTGAAAATACGTTATGGCGGCCAGAAAATGATACTGGGAAATTTTACGGGCCTACTCGATTGCGTATTGGACTAATAAGGTCGCGTAATCTCGTTTCTATTCGACTGTTACAGCTTATTGGTTTGCCTTATGCAATTGATTATGTAACGCGGTTTGGTTTTGATCGAATACAATTGCCGGATAGTCTCTCGTTGGCTTTAGGGACGGCTAATCTTACGCCGCTACAGCTTGCCGGCGGCTATACTGTCTTTGCTAATG
>CBDVDN010000236.1:0-2233 GCA_965372775.1 uncultured Gammaproteobacteria bacterium | reverse complement strand
AAATTACAAAAGCAAGTCGAACAGCTGAACAGGGCTTTTCATCAGCTTTTGCATCAAGGTACTGATCTAATTCCAATTGATTTTATTATGCCGATTAAAAGCTTAAATCCGATCGGCAAACATCATGAATTGTTGTTTGCTAATTGTTTGGCGCAATCTCAAGCGTTATTAAAAGGTAAAACAGAACAGGAAGCCTTTGAAGAATTAATTCTGAGCGATATGCCGCATGATGAAGCAAAAGCTTTAGCTCCGCATAAAATTATGCCGGGCAATCGTCCAAGCAATACAATCTTGATGGATAAGCTGACGCCGTATTCGTTGGGTATGCTGATTGCGCTGTATGAACATAAAGTATTTGTTCAAGGCGTTATTTGGGGCATTAATTCATTTGACCAATGGGGCGTAGAGCTGGGCAAACAGCTTGCGAATATCATCACGCCGGATCTAACTAGCCCAAAAACTCAAAAACAGTATGATGCTTCAACAAAAGGCTTGATCGAACAGTATCAAGTGAAGAAGGGGATTATTTAATTGCACGTACTTATTGATTTCATTAAAATAGGGAATTAATTATTTAGGAGCTAAATCGCTATGCGTATTACAGAAGACATTAAACTTGACTTTACTGATGTGTTGATTCGACCTAAGCGTAGTACGCTTAGGTCGCGCTCCGATGTGGTATTGGAGAGAAAACATACATTTCTTCATTCCAAAGCAGTGTGGGAAGGCGTTCCGATTATTGCTGCTAATATCGATCATACCGGCACGCTTGAAATGGCGAAAGTTCTTGCAAAACATCATTTATTAACAGCGGTGCATAAATTTGTGACGCCTGAAGCGTGGAGGGTATTAGCTAAAACAAGTCCAGAAGTTGTGAAAAATTGTTTTGTCAGCAGCGGAACGCGGGATAAAGATCTGACGCAATTGAAAGCGGTTATAGACCATGTTGAGGCGCCCTTTATTTGTTTGGATGTTGCGAACGGTTATTCACAGTATTTTGTTGATTTTATTAAGAAAACCCGTGCGGCTTTTCCAGATAAGATTATTATAGCTGGTAATGTTGTTACAGGTGAAATGGTAGAAGAGCTGATTATTTCTGGTGCAGATATTGTAAAAGTCGGTATTGGACCTGGATCTGTTTGTACAACACGCAAAAAAACAGGCGTTGGATATCCTCAATTATCCGCGATTATCGAATGTGCTGATGCGGCACACGGTTTGAAAGGTCATATTTGTTCGGATGGGGGATGTACCGTTCCCGGAGATGTGGCAAAAGCTTTTGCTGCAGGTGCGGATTTTGTGATGCTGGGCGGGATGTTTGCAGGTCATGATGAATGCGGCGGCGATGTTATTGAAGTAAAGGGTAAAAAATATAAACGGTTTTATGGAATGAGTTCGGCAGAAGCCATGAATAAGCATTATGGTGAAGTGGCTGAATATCGAGCTAGTGAGGGTAAGTCTGTTAATGTGCCTTATCGCGGAGCGGTTGAAAAGACGATTTTGGATATTTTAGGCGGACTGCGGTCGACTTGTACTTATGTCGGCGCGGAACGGTTGAAAGAATTATCCAAGCGAACAACGTTTATTCGTGTTGCACAGCAGCTCAACGAAGTTTATAGCTCTTACCAGGTGAATGAGAATTCGTAAATTGTAAATGCAAAAGCGGTTTTCTTCAGAATTAATCAATCGAAATCAGTTTATTATTTTCGAAGGTTAGTTTTGTTGCTTTCAGATATTGATTGTCTTGATAGGTTAAAATAATTTGACGTTTTGGTTCTCTCCGCATTTCTTGTTCGGCAGCGCCGCTCGATGATTGTTCTGTGATTGTTTTTTTTATGGTCGGTGCGCCGCAAAGTTGTATAACTGTTTTATCGCTGTCACCGACGCTTAAGGAAGATTCATCTGGATTACAGAAATTGGTTTGTTGTACGATTTGTCTTCTGTATTGAATTTGAGTTACTGTATGATTCATGATGTTGACGATAAGCGCTGGCTGTTTGATTGTATCTGGATCATATGCTGTAGATAAATTATCAGTCTTATGATTATAAATCCATTGTTGATTTTGTACTGCCTGTGCGGCAGGAAGTGTTTTTTCTGTAGAGCTTGTGGGTTCTCCACAAGCCTGTTTAACCTTTGCTAATGAATCTCCGGGATAAATGTAACTTACTGTTTTATTGCAATAATAGTAATTAGCGGCGTGGTTTAAAGAGCTAATCAGTAAAAATAGAAC
>CBDVDN010000235.1:0-2270 GCA_965372775.1 uncultured Gammaproteobacteria bacterium | reverse complement strand
TTGCACGTTTATGATCGCCAGCATGAGAAGCGATTTTGGCTGATAACAAACTTGCTCGAACACAAGTCTTATCAGCAGAAAAAGCGCGCTTTAAATATTTAGCCGCTTGATCAAAAGCTGATTGTTCAATGCTTAATTCTGCTAACTCACAATAATAATGCGCAATAGTAATATTAATTGCTTTATCATATCTTAATAATTTCTGTGCAATATTAATTGCTTTTTGCCATTCTTTTTCTTGCTGATAAATATCCAGCAAATAACGCAAACTTTTTTCAATATATTTATCAAGCCCCACCAACTCTAAAAACAAACGTTCTGCGCGATCTAACACACCGGCATATAAATAATCTTTTGCAAGCGCTAATAACGCTTGTGCGCGAATTTCATCGTCCAAACTTGGGCGAGCAATTAAATTCTGATGAATGCGTATAGCGCGATCAACTTCTCCGCGACGTCGAAATAAATTACCTAAAGCAAGATGTGTTTCTACCGTTTCACTATCCACTTCAAACATTTTAATGAAAACATCTAATGCTTTATCCGGCTCTTCATTTAATAGAAAATTAAGTCCGGATAAATAATCACGCGGTAAAGCAATACGTTTACCTTCATTTTCGTCTTTTTTCCGTTGTCTATTCCCAAGCCACCAAGATGATGCGGCAGCAACCGGTAAAATCAACAACCAAAAACTATTCATTAAAAACCCACTTTATTATCGCTCATCCTTAATTGGTATAGTCCTCAAGTTTTCAATTTCCTTTTCAACAACTTTTAATCGTTTTTTTAAACTGCGTTTTTGTGCTTTTAATCGCAAAATAACAACGCCAGTTAGCAACAATCCTATAATCAGCCCTATGCCAAAACTAAAAACTAACAATAAAGATAACGGCAAATGTGACACACCAATATAATAATGAATGCTCACCTGTCCAGCATTTAAGATTGCAAATGAAATACCTAATACAATTAAAAACAGTACAACAATATAACTAAAAATTTTCATTTATTTCCCCCTTCGTAGGTTGTAAATATTCGTTTAACCTGTCATAAAATATAGCCCGAGTGAAGCGAGGTGCAGCGTAGCGCAACACGGGAAAATATAACTTTAGATTCCCTGTATCACGCTTCGCTCCATACAGGAGACAGCTTTTAATTCACTCATAGGCGCTTAGCCCAATCCACATACTGCCCATTTGGGCGATCGCAAGAGTTTGGGCGACCGCAAGGGTCGCCCCTACAGCAGCTATAAATTTTACAATAATTTCTTGTAAAAATTGTAGCTACACGGCGTACCGTGTCCGTTACTCCGCATCGCTTTCTTTTTCTGTTTCTACTTCTTCTGTTTCTACTTCCGTATGCGTTTCTTGGCTTGCCTCACTTTCTGTTTCTGTTTCGATTTCACTTTCGGTTTCTTCAGATTTTTCCGTCGTCTGTTCTGGCTCTTTTTCCTTTTCCTTTTTTTCTTTCTTCTTTTTTGTTTCCTGCTTTTCTACAGAACCTCCCATTTTTTCCTTCAACAAGTCCCCTAGTGTCGTTGCGGCTATTTTTCCCGATGTATCTTTTTGTCCAGAAGCTTTTTTGCCGGTACTCTCCGCGTCAAAAGGTTCGTCTTTAGATTTAATAGACAAACTAATACTTCGGGTTTTTTGATTGACGTTTATAATTCTCGCTTCAATTTCATCATCAATTTTTAACTTCTCCCGCGCATCCATCACCTTTTTAGCAGAAATTTCCGAAGCTTTTATCCTCCCGATAACTTTATCGGCAAGCTCTACTAAAGCAAATTTTTCTTCAACTTCCGTAACCTTACCTTTTACAATTTTACCTTTTGGATATTCCGCAACGTAATTAGAAAAAGGATCGCTCTGCATCTGCTTAATCCCTAAAGAAATACGTTCGCGGTCTGAATCAATAGACAAAATAACTGCTTCAATTTCTTGTTCTTTCTGATAATCTCGAATTGTTTTTTCGCCGCCTTCATCCCAAGAAATATCTGACACGTGGATCAAACCGTCAATATTTCCTTCAAGTCCAACGAATATTCCAAAATCCGTAATCGATCTAATTTTTCCTTTAATTCGATCACCTGCTTTATGCGATTCCTCAAAAACTTCCCAAGGATTTTTGGAACATTGCTTCATGCCCAAGGATATACGGCGTCGATCTTCGTCAATGCCTAATACAATAACATCAACTTCATCTCCAGCATGAACAATTTTAGATGGATCGATATTTTTATTTGTCCAATCCATTTCAGAAACGTGTAC
>CBDVDN010000234.1:0-2277 GCA_965372775.1 uncultured Gammaproteobacteria bacterium | reverse complement strand
GTTAACCGAATGTTTATTTTCTGTCTTATCACCAGCTCTATGAAAACGCCGTTTTCCAAGCAAGCCAAATCAACTTGTGTAGGTTAATGGGCTAAGCGCCCATGAATTGGCTAAATATTTTTTAATTAAGATTTGGGTTTTACTTGAAAATATTTATGATATACCTTGCGCGGTATATATCCATTAAGCGCAGCCCAACAAGAGTGTTGGGTTGCGCTTAAATCAACATTTAGCAGTTTTTTATAGCACAAAACCCGAAATTAAAGCGTTTTTAATAAATTTATGGGCGCTTAGCCTAACCTACACAAGCTTCACACGAGCTACAGTAGATTCGTGAGAACGCATTTTCCAAGCGAACCAAATCAGCAATACACCGGTTATTTTTGCAAACGTCATTACAACAAAATCCAACCAGTGCAAAGAACCAACCATAGCGCAAAAAACCGCGCTATCTACCGGTGCGCTAAGTGCGGCAGAAAACAGCAGTCTTTTAGATAAGGGTTTACCAGTGAAAGTGAAAATACTCCAATCAATCAATTCAGCCGTTGAGAAAGCTAAGAAGCTTGCTAGTGCAATAGTTTGATTTGCCAAAAAATAACTAATAATACTTGCAATAATCATTGCGATAAATACGTAATGTTTAATTTCCCTTTGAGCAAAATCACGAAATACATAAATACTGCCGGCTGTTACATCAGCAGGTGTGACGGTTGTACCCAAAACAGAGAAAAATGGTATCCATAAAAAGAGGGTATTTGTTAATACCACAACAATGATGTATAACAATGTAGCAGGGTAAAAATATTTAAATTGGTTGTGAATTTTCATCGTTTTTAAAATTAGAATAATCGTAAAAAAAGCTATATAATCACTGTTTATCAAGCAACGGAAAGGGCGTCATCATATCATGAACACAATGTTATTGGAAATTTTAGTTTGTCCGATTTGTAAAGGACCGTTAGTTTATGATAAAAACAAACTAGAACTTATCTGTAAATTCGATCGGCTTGCTTATCCTATTCGAAATGATGTTCCCATCATGTTAGCTGACAAAGCACGAGAACTCTCCGATGAGGAAATAAAATAATGACTATACATGTTATTATTCCAGCACGATATGATTCGTCACGTCTACCAGGAAAAGTATTATTGGATATTGCTGGACAACCGATGATTCAGCGTGTCTATGAACAAGCGAAAAAGTCTAAAGCAGATAGTGTGATTATTGCAACAGATGATGATCGTATCGTAGCCGCTGCAAAAAGTTTTAAGGCACAAGTTTGTTTAACTGCATCGATGCATCGATCGGGAACAGAAAGAATTTCAGAAGCAATTGAAAAGCTTGGCTTGGATGAAAATGATATTGTTGTCAACGTTCAAGGCGATGAACCGCTTTTGCCTCCAGAACTTATCGATCAAGTTGCAGCGCATCTTAAAAATGATAAATCACTTAAAATGTCAACTTTATGCGAACCGATAAGTGAATTAAAAGAAATATTTGATCCGAATATTGTGAAAGTCGTTCGAGATGCAAAAGGGTATGCTATCTACTTTAGTCGTGCGTCGATTCCTTGGTATCGGGATGGTTTTAATCAAATCGAAAAGCAATTGCCGGCAGATTTTTCTTATTATCGGCATATCGGATTGTATGCATATCGCGCTGGTTTTATTAAGCAATACGTCAATTGGTTCGTATCACCGCTTGAACAAATCGAATCTTTAGAGCAATTGCGTGTGTTATGGCACGGTGAGCGTATTTATGTTGATATTGCACAAAAACCGCATGGACTCGGCATTGATACGCCTCAGGATTTAGAACGAGTCAGGCGGATGTTCTAAAACTGTAATTTGCAGATAAAGCAGATAAAGGTTGGGTCAATCGCCGCGAGGCGATTGACCCAACAATTACTTATACGCGTTCAAAAAAATCTCTCGGATTTCTTTGATTAGCGGATAACGCGGATTTGTGCCAGTACATTGATCATCGAATGCTAATTCTGCTAATTCATCCAATTTTTGCATAAAATCATCTTCTGAAACCCCGACTTCTTTAATAGTTGCCGGAATACCTAATGAAGTGGCTACACTAATTTGGACACGCAGATTATAATCTTTTAATCACAGAGGAGTGTCCGAAATGACGCAAAAGAAATCATCTAATTATTTATTAGAATTTAAGCGATCATCAGCCAAATTAGCTGTTGAATCTGATCAACCTGCATATTCCGATAACATCCGATCGCTGATTCCGACATTATCCGATCGCTCATTCCGATA
>CBDVDN010000233.1:0-2306 GCA_965372775.1 uncultured Gammaproteobacteria bacterium | reverse complement strand
ACTGCTTTTTTTGTTTTTTTATCAAAAGGTTGGAAGAGAGATTAACTTAGCCCTGGCGCTTAAATGCACCGTTAGGGAGGAGTGCATGTAATTTTTGTGCAGGACTAGCAGCAGAAAGAATCGTTTGGGTAACGCTATTTATTTCTTGGATATCTTCAATTCCATGATTTCCATTTTTTTGCCCGTCTGGAGATGATAGCCATTCAGAATAAGTGCGTTGTGCGACGAGCATCGCCTTATATATAGCAACATTTAGTTCACACCTTTTATCTGGTGTGATACCAGCGCTATAGAGCAACGCAACAAGCGATTGTGTTGAGATCAAAACAGAGCTTGCGGTGCTTGGAGAAGCACGTTTTGTTTCAGAGGACAAAGCTGTTGTTACGCGCATATCGAACAATTCTCCAAGTTATTATATTTTTACATAATGTGAGCATCATTATAGAAAAAACTGACAGCTTTTAAATAAAAAGTTACATTTTTTCTAAAAAAAAAGCGAAATTCGAGGAAATTTTCAACATTTTGTAAAAAAAACAGCAGATATTGTTTTGTTTTTGACACAATGTGTCAGTCTTTTCGTGCTCTTTAATGCGATGAAATTTCTACTTGACACTTCATTTGTCAGCAAGCAAAATAGCGGCAAGTTTGTTTGATGGTGGATTCTCGCCTGCGTGGGAATGACAAAGTAGCCACTAAAATGACAGATTAGGCGAGAGAATATCAGTTTTTTTGAGATATACCTCTCGCGGTCATAATTTGCGGGATTATAGCGCTGCTATTTTTCGTTTTGCGCTGTTTTAAATCGCGTGGAATAGTTTTCATATTTCCAAGATTTAAAAACAGTACGGGGCGGAAAAGAGCAAGCTATAAACCGAAAATTATGATCGCACGAGGTATGAAATATGAAATTGGGGCGTAGCCAAGTGGCAAGGCACGGGGTTTTGATCTCCGCATTCGTAGGTTCGAGTCCTACCGCCCCAGCCAGTTCCCTTCCTTTCCATTATTACGATTCACGGTGATGCATTATGATGATATTTACGGGCAATGCCAATATTACTTTAGCTAAAAAAGTAACTGAACATTTGCATGTTCCGTTAGGAAAAGCGCAAGTCGGTCGTTTTAGCGATGGTGAAGCAAATATCGAAATTTTAGAAAATGTTCGCGGTCAAGATGTTTTTATTATTCAGTCTACCTGCGCGCCGGCGAGCGATAATCTTATGGAATTGATTCTTATGGCAGATGCTTTGCGTCGTGCGTCAGTTCATAGCGTCACGGCGGTTATTCCTTATTTTGGATTTGCAAGACAAGACAGAAGAGTGCGTTCGGCGCGTGTTCCGATTACAGCTAAAGTGGTTGCGGATATATTAGCGGCTGTCGGGATTAGTCGCGTTTTGACGGTTGATCTTCACGCAGATCAAATACAAGGTTTTTTCTATATGCCAGTCGATAATGTTTATTCTTCGCCTATCATGGTTGATGATATCCGCAAAAAGGAATTTGGAAAAATTGCTGTTATTTCACCGGATGTTGGCGGTGTTGTGCGGGCGCGGGCGTTTACGAAGTGTTTGCCGTGTTCTGAATTATGTATTATTGATAAACGGCGACCCCAGCCAAATAAAACTGAAGTTATGCATTTGATTGGAGATGTTGAAGGATGCGATTGCATTATTGTTGATGATATTGTTGATACGGCAGGCACGTTAAATATGGCGATAAATGCACTAAAAAAACACGGAGCAGCAACAGTTACAGCGTATGCGACACATCCGGTATTATCAGGAAATGCGATTAAAAACATTGAAGATTCTCCATTAGATGAGCTTGTTGTCAGCGATACGATTCCGCTAAGCGAAGCCGCACAAAAATGTTCCCGTATTCGTCAGTTAAGTTTAAGCCAGTTAATGGCCAAAGCAATGCGGCGTTTAAGTCAAGCGGAATCCTTAAGCTCTATGTATTCTGAATAAGGAACGTGCATGAAATAACTCCCGCATCTAACGCCCATCTGGCAGGCATCTTTGAACGTTCTTCAATCAAAAAACAACTTACATAAGACTGATATTACCAAGATTTAAACGACGCAGCGCAGGGCGAAAAAGAACAAGCTAAAAACCTCAAATTATGACCGCGAGAGGTATATCAGCAAGCTTTTGCAGGAAAGATTCGACAACCGTGTCATCTTTTAAATATTGTAATAACCAATTTATAAAGACAGCATTATATTCAGGGACTGGTGCAAGCCGAATATTTTGACTAAAACCAGAAATGTAAGGCATTGATTTATATGGATCCCCGCATTCGCGGGGATG
>CBDVDN010000232.1:0-2309 GCA_965372775.1 uncultured Gammaproteobacteria bacterium | reverse complement strand
TAAAACCAGAAATGTAAGGCATTGATTTATATGGATCCCCGCATTCGCGGGGATGGTAAAAAGGGTGGCTGCAACAGCTCCACAAGGGGAAAAGAATTAGAATCGGGAAAAAGATTTCTCACAATGCGTATAAAATTATCGCTTTCAATTAGACAAAATCAATGTATAATGCTGCTTCCTTACTTCTTTTGGTCGCGGGAGAAGTTGTTTTTTTACTATTTATTTTCGGAGAACGATTATGGCAGATATTTTTGAACTGAATGCCGAAATGCGTCACGATAGAGGGAAAGGTGCGAGCCGCCGCTTACGTCGTGAAGCAGGGTTAGTCCCGGCAATTGTTTATGGAGCAGGTAAAGATCCTGTTTCTGTGAGTTTGGTACATAACAAAGTTATTCGCGCTTTGGAAGATGAAAGCTTTTATTCGCGAATTTTGACGATTAATCTTGAGAAAAAGAAAGAAAAAGTCGTCTTAAAAGATCTTCAAAGACACCCTTATAAACGGCAAGTTCTTCATATGGACTTTCTTCGCATTAGATCCGATACCGAATTAACGATGAATATTCCGCTGCACTTTATCGGAGAGGATGTTGCGCCCGGCGTTAAACTTGACGGCGGCGTTATCGCACGTAATGTGACGGAAATAGAAGTTCGCTGTTTGCCGGGTGATTTACCGGAATTCATCGAGGTAGATATATCTAATCTCGGGTTGAATGAAACGATCCATTTAAGCAATATCAAATTACCGGAGAAAGTTACATTAACTGCTGATTTGACTAGTCCTGATAATGATATGTCGGTGCTTTCTATATATATTCCGCAGGTCGAAGAAGAACCCGAAGAAGTGGAGCCGCCGGTTGAAACTGAAATAACAACGGCTAAAGCTGAAGAAGAATCGGCGGAAGAAAGCAAAGAAAGTTAAAACAGTTGATGTCGCGCTTCCCAATTCAGATGATTGTTGGTTTGGGCAATCCTGGCTTTGAATATGAGCAGACACGGCATAATGCTGGAGTTTGGTTTTTAGAAAAATTATTAGAACAATCTTCGGCATCGCTTTCTTTTGATAAAAAATTTCACGGATTAACTGCAAAAGTCACGTTGTGTGGTAAAGCATGTCATATGCTTGTTCCGACGACGTATATGAATTGTAGCGGACAGTCTGTTTTAGCCTTAGCAACGTTCTATAAAATTCCTCCCCAATCTATTTTAATCGCGCATGATGAGATTGATTTGTTGGTTGGAAGTGTGCGATTAAAAGAAGGCGGCGGACATGGTGGGCATAATGGATTGCGCGATATTATTTCACGCCTTGGCAGCCGTGATTTTTTTCGTTTACGTATAGGCGTAGGTCGACCAAAACATAAAGATGATGTGACGAATTATGTGCTAGGGCGCGCGACTAAAACAGAGCAAATTCAGATTGAACAAGCAATTGAACAAGCAGTAAAAGTATTGCCAGATGTGTTAGAAGGAAATTGGCGGCAGGCTGTGCAAGCGTTAGGAGCGCGCATGAAATAACTTCAACATTTAACGTCCAGATGGTAGGTAAATTTAGACGTTCTGATTGACAAATTCGTCTGGAACGAATTTGGACGCACGAAGTGCGCTGCGCAGCAGTGAAATACAGGGATGTATTTCATCAAAAAAACGACGAGCATAGTATTTCCTATGGGAGTTGTTTTTTTGATTGAAGAACGTTCAAAGGTGCCTGTCAGATGGGATGTTAAATGTCGAAGTTATTTCATGCGTGTTTCTTAAATTCGGGAGGATAAAAAATGGGTTTTAAATGCGGAATTGTTGGACTTCCGAATGTTGGGAAATCTACTTTATTTAATGCGTTAACGCGTGCGTGTATTGCTGCAGTGAATTATCCGTTTTGTACGATTGATCCGAACGTTGGTGTTGTGCCGGTTCCAGATCCGCGTTTGAATAAATTAGCTGAAATTGTTAATCCAAAACAAATTATTCCAACAACAATGGAATTTGTTGATATAGCCGGATTGGTTAAAGGCGCAGCGCAGGGCGAAGGATTAGGCAATAAATTTTTAGCAAATATTCGCGAAACAGATGCTATTGCACATGTTGTTCGATGTTTTGAAAATCCGGACATTGTCCATGTGTCTGGACAAATATCCCCATTAAATGATATTGAAACGATTAATACAGAATTAATGCTTGCTGATCTGGAAACCGTTGAAAAAGCTTTACATAAAACAAACAAGAATGATAAAAGCGGAAATAAAGAAGCGATTCAAGAAAAAGAATTATTTGAAGAATTAAACAAAACAAGAACAAGTGCAAAAGGTAACAAG
>CBDVDN010000231.1:0-2353 GCA_965372775.1 uncultured Gammaproteobacteria bacterium | reverse complement strand
ACTGGATTAATAAGTCCATAGACGTAATTAATGATTCACAAACTGATGGTGAGTTAAAATGTGTATTCGGTAGCTTTTATCGAGAAGCCACAAAGATGGATAAAAAAACGGTAGATAAACTCACTGATGCCTATAACAAAAAGAAAGATTTATTAAAAGGTGCTGAAAATGTCTGAACCACTTTATGAAATAACTAATGAAATACTAGAGTTGCAGCAAATTGATATTGATGGTGATGAATCACTTGATGAAGCCATCAGAAATAGCATAGAAGGCTTAGAAATGGACTTTTATGATAAGACTGACAATATCGTAAAGCTAATCAATAAAATGGACTCTGACACGCTTACAATTGATAATGAAGTTAAGCGACTACAGGCCAGAAAAGTCACTATTAAGAATCATAAAGAAGGCGTTAAAAAATACTTGCTTGGATTATTTAATGGCTTTAGAAGATGAATCAATTTACGATCTCTGTCTTGCGCAATTTAATCAAACAGACAACATGACCGACAAATTCGCCGCATTAACATACTTGGCAAACACCGACTGTCCGCATGCTGATGAAGCACTCGCCACTTTTTATCAAGATTATAAAAACGATCCGCTAGTCATCGACAAATGGTTTCAAGTTCAAGCTGAATCAAATTTGCCCGATACAATAAACCGTATGCAAGTATTATTAAATCATCCAGACTTTGATATTAAACAACCTAATCGCGTTTATGCGTCGCTTTGGGCATTTTCTAAAAATAATCCAACAAACTTTCATATTATTACCGGCGAAGGCTATCGTTTATTAGGCAAACAAATTCTACGTTTAAACAAAATCAATCCGCACGTCGCCGCACGATTATTGAAAACATTCGTCAACTGGCGTCGATTTAACACAGAAAGACAAAATCTCATATGCGAACAATTGGATCGCATACTAAACGAACCGAATTTAGCAAAAGATTTATATGAGATAGCAAGCAAGGCATTGTAACATCTATGAAAAAAACATCCGCAAAAACCCGAATCGAAACCGACACGCTCGGAACCATAAACGTCCCTGCTGAAAAATACTGGGGCGCACAAACTGAACGCGCACTAACCCATTTTGCAATCGGGCAAGAACGTATGCCGAAAAGCATCATCAATGCCTTCGGCATCATCAAAAAAGCAGCGGCACAAACGAATGCTGAACTTGGACTGCTTCAAAAAAATAAAGCCAAATGGATAATCAAAGCGGCTGACGAAATTATTGCTGGAAAACTTGACGACCATTTCCCCTTAAATATTTGGCAAAGCGGTAGCGGTACACAAACAAATATGAACGTCAACGAAGTCATTGCAAACCGTGCAAATGAAATAGCTGGCAGTAAACTTGGAAGCAAAACGCCTATTCATCCGAATGACCATGTGAATCTATCACAATCTTCTAATGATACCTTTCCGACAGCAATGCATATCGCTGCCGCTGACGCTTTAACTTATCAATTATTGCCCGCTCTAAACGCCATGCGAACTGCACTTAAAGACAAACAAAAAGCTTTTAATAAAATTATTAAAATCGGGCGCACCCATTTACAAGATGCTGTTCCCATCACATTAGGACAAGAATTCTCCGGATACGTTTCTCAATTAGACCATACAATGAAATACATAAAATTATCTTTGCCTGAATTATTTAAACTTTCGCTAGGCGGCTCGGCTGTCGGCACTGGTTTAAATACACACAAAGACTTTGCAAAACGTGCGGCAAAACACATTGCAGCGCTTACAAAACTACCATTTATCACAGCACCCAATAAATTTTCTGTATCCAGCGCACATGATGCAATTGTGTTTACAAGCGGTACATTAAAAACGCTCGCAACTGCAATCATGAAAATCGCAAATGACATTCGATGGCTAGCTTCTGGACCGCGATGCGGATTGGGCGAATTAATTTTACCCATTAACGAACCCGGCTCCTCGATAATGCCCGAAAAAGTTAATCCAACACAATGTGAAGCGATGACAATGGTTTGTGTTCAAGTTATGGGAAATGATGCGGCAATAGGATTTGCCGGCTCGCAAGGTAATTTTGAATTAAATGTCTTCAAACCTCTTATGATTTATAACCTATTAAATTCCGCTATTTTACTGTCTGACGCTTGTCAAACATTCACAAAATACTTAATAAAAGATTTAAAAGTTAATCATAAAAAAATCAAAGAACATCTCAATCATTCTTTAATGCTTGTCACAGCGCTCTCTCCGCATATCGGCTATGACAAAGCTGCAAAACTCGCGCACTATGCCTATGAAAAAGATATTAGCTTGAAAGAAGCTTGTTTAAAATTAAATTATCTCAGCGCAAAAGAAT
>CBDVDN010000230.1:0-2380 GCA_965372775.1 uncultured Gammaproteobacteria bacterium | reverse complement strand
TGCATTGGATTTTGTTCGTAAAATGACCATGGGTGATGGTTCGGCGTTTACTTTGCTAGCAATGCGAAACGGAATGTCCTACAAATAAATCGCAATAAGCGCCATCACAATTAAACCGAAAGCGAAACTTATTAGCCGTAACGCCGTAGTAGAAACATGACCATGTTTTTCGCATGTGCAGGTATTATTGATAGAATGAAAAGCGGCAATATAGATAAATGTACCCGCTGCAATCGCATTAAATATCGCTTCTGCTAATCGACCCTGCGCTGCTTTAAGACATTCCGTTAAAACAGATCCGAATAAAATACCGATTGGTGTCATAATTGAAAACAACAACAAAAGTTTTACCATAGCTTTCTTATTCAATGTGCTTTTTTGCATACTAACGCCTAATGCAAACGCAGCAGAACCTTTATGCGCAATGATTGCGATAAAGATAATAATAAAGGTAGCAATCGTTGTTTCAATCCCTAAAGCAGCACCAGCCAACACTGAATGTACGGATAGCAAAATCGTTAATAAATATGCTAACCATGTTTGCTGAGAAGCGTAGGACTGGCTTAAAATTTTACCAACGCCCTCTTCTATGACACGTAATGCTAAGATAGAAAAAGCACAAATAGCGAAGCTATAAGGATATTGCGTATGAAAAGCTTGAGAAAAAACAGCTTGTGCATCGGGCAGTAAATGAATCAGTCCTGCGCCTAAAAAAATACCGCCTGCAAACGATTCGCCGTAGCTTAACCATTTTTTGGTCGTATCTTTTTCTTTAACAAGAATAGGCAGTATACCACCAGCTAATGCAGTCAAAAGGATAATAAAGCTAATAAGAATTTTTATAGGAAAAGTAACCATTTTAAACGTCGTATTTCCTTGAAGAGTTCAGGATAGTTTACTTTACTCCAACGAAGATCCAAATGCAAGATTTAGAGAATTAAAATTTTCAACCAGCACAATCTATTCTCGAACGAAAAATTGATGTATTATCGTTGTGAATTGGAATACGAAGATAATAGAAATTAATCTATATATAGAAGGAGAAAAATACGTTTAAATTAATTTTTAGCTTTAAGAGACGCAAATAATAGAGAGACTATTCAATCCTTTTTGTATTGTAAAAAGGATTAATTTAGACAATTTACCCACTCAAGTCTTCATAGAGCCAATAATATTAACGAATAGAAAGATCCGCAGATAATCTTTCTCTGCTCTTTTGCAAATCTTCGACTAATCTTGATGATCGAGTTGAAGTACGGAAAGGTGCTGTCCATTCACCGTGCTGCGCATAAGAAATCAACATTAAAATACTTGGAATAATAATGGTCGGAATAAAACTCCAAGCTACTATAACGCCAAAGGAATGACCCCAATTACGATGCTTGCTGAGTTCGCCTTGTGATGCGCATGTTGATAATGTTTTTTGCATACTGGCAAGCATAGGATTTGTTTGTCTGTGTTGTTGTTTTGATTCATGCTGGGGATCATCGAGTGGTATTTCAACAAATTTATCAGTTGCTTGTACATAGCTGTGTTGATCAAAAATTCTATCTTTTTGTTCTGTAACAACGTCCTCAATATATTTGCGTTTTTCAGCAGTAGTTTTTTTAGCGTGTTCGCGTAATTTTTCAGTTTTCTTTCGAAAATCTTGTCTTTTAGGATAGCCAATAATTTTCAATACTTTCGGATATTGTGCTGCAATGAATTTTGAAATTCCATCATTTGGTAACTTACGCTCTTTAAGAAAAGGCAATGAACCATGCCTGAAAAACAAACTTCTAATTCCTAACATTGTGTTTAATGTTTGTAGAAAACTCCAAATAGTATTAGAGTTTTGTGTTTGTACTAATGTGCGATTTTTATAAAAAAATAGAACTAACGTAGAAAATATCGATAAAATTCTTTTATCGTAACTGCTCACGCCCTAATGTAAAAAATAGGGCATTTTCTCATTATTAATTTTAAAAATAATTTCAAAAAAAGCTTGACAGCTTTTTGCTGGGTAAAATTTATTTTTTGATGCCTCTCAAAATATTTCTGATCTAAGCTACATGTTGTGCCTAACAAGCCATTTTTATGCCGATTTGCGATTTTTTTATCAAAAACACGTTTAACTGCGCCTTCGCGCGCTCTGGGAAGGTCGAAAAATCCTGTGGTATAATTTTATTCCTTAATGATAAGGAAACATTATGGCAACAGTTAATCAACAGTCTATGCGAGACGAAGTAGATAGACTTCAATCTGAATTTGACAGACTGTCACGTAATAAAAAACTTTCCCCAGAAGTTAAATTGCTGGTGGTTGGCTTGATGACATTAGTCAAAAGTAAACGCCGAACGAATTACGTCCTTTCACCCGCGGTAAATTTTTAGGAAACTGT
>CBDVDN010000229.1:0-2380 GCA_965372775.1 uncultured Gammaproteobacteria bacterium | reverse complement strand
CCAAACAAAAACAAGCCCATAATGAAAGCAAAACCATAATATTTTGTTGTTCCAGATCGATGATAATATGAAAAAGATTTATTCTTTTTTAACAAAAAAATCATGTAATAGGCATACGGCAAAAAACTAAAAAATAAAAAGCCGGGCCACATAATATTTGCTGCGCCGAGCCGACTCGCCCCCATATGCAAGGCAATCTGCTGCATCGGCACAGTTAATGAAAACGAAAAATTTTGACCTGCCGAAAATAATCCAGCTATAACGGCTAAAAAAACGCCGATAGCGTAAAATTTCTTTAATCCCTTTCCAGAAGAAGAAGCTGATTCTTTTTTCTGCCGCTCTTGATCCCGTAATTTTCCAGCATAAGTTGATACAATTAAGCCAGATACCGCTAATAACGTACCCAATAAAGTTATTAGTCCAAACGATGTCAATATTTCGTGTGGATGCTGAACCACTAACGGCAAGAAAAATCCAAGCCCCATACTCAGCCCCAAACAAATAACAAAACTCAATCCAATACCGATTAATTTCATTGCAAAAGCAAATCCAATTTGACCAGCCCCGAATAAAAATCCGCCAATAATCATAATAGCGAGAAGATGCGGAGGAGACGCCACATAAACCTTTAATACTTGCGGTGCTAATATTAAAATAGCCGCCCATGGAAGAATCAGAAAAGCCCAAATAGCATACTGCAACCAAATATTCTCAAAATTCCAACGATCCGTATATTTTGTCGGAATAGCAAAAGAACCGTTGATAATGCCAGCTATTAAAATAAAGATAAAAGAAATAAAGATATTCATAGAACAATCACCGTGATAAAATTCACATTTTCGGAAAGAGGAAAGAATATACTTATTGTTCAATTAACTCAATATAAAGGAACAATTTTTATGAACAAAGCATCAACACTCAACAAATCTCACCAAACCCAGCATTTCGTCATTATTGTTGCAGCCGTTGCCGCCTTCGGCGGATTATTATTTGGTTTTGATACTGGCGTTATTTCTGGCGCTATTTTATTCATACACGATCAATTTCATCTTTCTCCTTTCGCAAACGGGCTAGTAGTTAGCGCCGTGTTATTCGGCGCTTTTTTAGGCGCTGCTTTTAGCGGACACTTCTCCGATATTTTAGGCCGCCGAAAAATTCTAATCATCACTTCATTGATTTTTGGTATTAGCACAATCGGTTCTGCTATTGCACCAACCGTATTCTGGCTGATCTTTAGCCGAATCATTGTCGGTATTGCCATCGGTATTGCTTCATTCGTCACGCCGCTTTATATTTCAGAGATTGCGCCGCAAGAACTTCGCGGCACACTCGTTACGTTTAATCAGTTGCTCGTTACAGTGGGTATTGTGACTTCTTATCTTGTTGATTATGCTTTTGCCGCACAAGGCGCTTGGCGGCTTATGTTAGCATTCGGTGTCATTCCAGCAATCTGTTTATTTCTCGGCATGCTATTTTTGCCAGAAAGCCCTCGCTGGATGATTGCTAATGGTCAAGAAGCTATTGCCCGAAAAACCTTAAAAAGCATTCGCGCCAAACAAAACATCGAAGACGAAGTATCCGCTATCAAATACAGTTTAAACCAGCAGCACGGCAACTGGCGCATGTTATTTCAGCCTTGGGTTATGCCGGCTATTATTGTTGGCTTCGGTTTAGCGATTTTTCAACAGCTAGCGGGTATTAACACGCTTATTTATTATGCACCCACCATATTCAAACTCGCAGGATTTCATCAATCCGCAACCGCCATTTTAGCAACGCTTGGCATCGGCATTATCAATGTAATATTTACGATTGTTTCTATGCCACTTCTAGATCGGTTAGGCAGACGGCCTTTGCTGCTAATCGGAACAATTGGAATGGCTATCAGTCTTGCTATATTAGGATTATCATTTAAATTTGGCGGTCATAGCGCCGCACTAAAATGGATGGCATTAGGCAGCATGATCCTCTATATTCCTTGTTTTGCGATCAGTCTCGGACCGATTATGTGGCTCATGATCTCCGAAATTTTCCCTCTTAAAATTCGAGGGCTAGCGTCCAGTTTATCCGGCTCTATCAACTGGGCATTTAATATGATTGTCGCGCTGACTTTTTTAAGTCTTGTTCACTTCGCAGGAAAAAGCGGCACTTTCTTTTTATTTAGCTCCATTTGTATTCTATGTATGTTCTTTATTTATTTCTTCGTTCCAGAAACTAAAGGCATCAGTTTAGAACAAATCGAAGAAAATTTACGCGCCGGAAAGAAAAGCAGGCATATTGGAGTATAGGAACCGTACACGAAACAACTCCCGCATCTAACATCCCATCGTAAACGCCGAACGAATTACGTCCTTTCACCCGCGGTAAATTTTTAGGAAAC
>CBDVDN010000228.1:0-2383 GCA_965372775.1 uncultured Gammaproteobacteria bacterium | reverse complement strand
GATAGATGTTTCAACAATAAAGGAATTCCCAAAACGGAGGTCTCCGAAAATTATGCAGGGGTTTATTAAAGAACCCGAACATTTAGCGCTTGCGGATATTAGAGATTCAATAGAGGAATTGGAATATTACCGCGAACATTTGTTTAAATAGGAAGATGGATGACGAAAGGTAGCAACAATCTTTCCATGTTTTCTTGGGCGATGTATGATTTCGCAAATACTATTTTTGCGATGAATGTCATTTCGCTTTATTTTGCGTTATGGGTGACAATCGATAAAGCAGGTGAGGATATTTTGTATAGCATTGCCATATCGGGTTCTATGCTTTTTGCGGCGGCGTCCGCGCCGATTTTAGGCGCTGTATCGGATCGCATACAGCGCAAAATGCCGTTTCTTATTGGATTTACTATTGTCTGTTGTATTTGTACGGCGTTAATTGGTATCGTACATAATTTGTTATTTGGGCTGATTCTTTTTGCAATTGCGAATTATTGTTTTCAGTTAGGGGATGTTTTTTATAATTCTTTATTACCGATTGTGAGCAATGGAAAGCGAATAGGTCGCGTATCTGGATATGGAACGAGTCTCGGGTATGTCGGTACAATTGTTGGTTTGATTTTAGTTTCTCCGTTTGTCATAAAATATGGCAGACAAGCAGCGTTTATTCCGACTGGCATTTTCTTTTTGTTGTTTGCGCTGCCTTGTTTTGTTTTTGTTAGAGACAGAAAACAATTTCACAATAGAAAACTTGTTCAATCCGAGCCGATTGTTAAAGCTGCTTTCTTTAAAATTAAGACAACAATTATTAATATCAAACAGTATGCTGGTTTGTTACGCTTTCTTGTGGCGGGATTTATTGCGCTTAATGCAATTAATACAGTATTTATTTTTATGTCTGTTTATGTGAAAAAAATTGGTGGTTTTTCAGGGCAGGAGATTATCTTTTTTTATATTATATGCAGTATTTTTGCGATTTTAGGCGCTTTTTTTGCTGGTTTTATAACGGATCTAATCGGTGCTAAGAAAACTTTTACGGGCGTGTTGATGTTGTGGTGTTTGGGCGCAGTATTAGCCATCATAAGTTTTCATAAATTGTTGTTTTGGGTAATTGGTCCATTCATCGGAATAACATTAGGAGGCACATGGACTAGTGCGCGTGTATTAATTGTTAATTTGTCACCTTCTGATATGTATGGAGAGATATTTGGTTTTTACGGACTGATTGGTAAGACTGCAACAATTATAGGACCGCTTATTTGGGGAGCAGTAGTCTGGGGCTTTGGTTCTTTAGGGTTAATAAAATACCGTATAGCTGTTTTTATATTGTTACTATTTTTAATATCAGCTTTAATTATCATGCGAAAAGTTCCTGAGGTAAAAAATGACTGAAAAAAATTATACATTACATAAAAAATTAACGGAAATTGCTAAACAGTTTCCAGAACAAGAAATTATGCAGATTAAAGCGCATAAAGAATATGAAAAACATACGTATAATGATTTGTACACTCATGCGCAAAAAATAGCGCGGGCGTTAATTCAAAAAGGTATTAAACCGAAAGATAAAGTTGCAATCGTATTAGAGAATCGACCAGAGTGGGTTTATATTTATTTTGGTTTAATGTTTGCAGGGATTATTGCTGTACCCCTTGATACACAGTCAACAGAAGAAGATTTAGAATACTTTTTTTCTGATTCAGAAAGTAAAATCGTTTTTACGTCGGAACAATTTATAACAAAAATTAAGAATATAAAATTTGTGCCGATGATTATAGCACTGGATATAGAGGAAGAATCAGACGCTGTTATTTCATATGAAGCATTCATTAAGCATGCAAAAGAGGATATAGAGCTGCCGAAAGTTTCACCGAACGATATTGCTTCAATTTTATATACTTCCGGTACCACGATGCTTCCGAAAGGTATTATGCTAACGCATACTAATTTCTATTCGAATTATAAAAGCATTGAGCGGATGAATTTTATTTCTGAAAAAGATAATATCATAGCAATTTTGCCGCTGCATCATTCTTTTACTTTTTCTATAATTTTGATTATTGCGATTTTTAAACGAGCGATGATAACGTTTATAAATACTTTAAAACCAGAAGAAATATTTGAATGTATGCGTGAAACAGGCGTGACAATATTGCCGGCAGTTCCGAAGCTGTACGAGCTGCTTTATAAGAAAATACAAGCTGAAATTAAAAAAATGTCGGTTTTAATTAGATCGCCGCTTTTATTGTGCGTTAAGTTTTTTAATAACATAAGAAAAATTTCGAATATTAATATTAACAAACATTTATTAGCGCGCAGACATCGACCGTTTGGTAAAAAATTAAAATATTTTGTGAGCGGCGGTGCAATATTGGATGCGACTGCC
>CBDVDN010000227.1:0-2384 GCA_965372775.1 uncultured Gammaproteobacteria bacterium | reverse complement strand
GGTTTATCGATAGCCTTTAATCCTTATTTGCGCTATAATTGCTCTTTTTATCGAAATTAGGATAATACATGAAATGAGTAATGAGTAATGATGATGGCTATCAGGCTTCTGGTATTAACGTTCTTGCCGAAACATTAAGTGAAATTTCCGATATTGTTATGGTCGCACCGGATCGTAATCGCAGCGGTGCAAGCAACTCATTAACGCTTGAAGCGCCGTTGCGCTTAAGGGAATTCAAAAGAAATTATTTCTATATTAATGGCACACCGACAGATTGTGTTCACTTAGCTGTAACAGGTTTGCTCGATGAGTTGCCGGATATGGTTGTTTCTGGTATTAATCATGGTGCTAATTTAGGCGATGATGTCTTATATTCAGGTACGGTTGCTGCTGCGACAGAAGGACGTTTTTTAGGACTGCCTTCAATCGCTATTTCTTTGGCAACTTCTATGGTAGGAGAAGGGCGGAATTTTCAAACCGCAGCGAATGTTGCCAAAGATCTTGTATTACGCTTATTGAGTAATCCTTTGCCAAGCAGTACAATTTTAAATGTTAATGTTCCAGATCTTCCTTTATCGGATTTAGGCGAATATGAAGTAACTCGATTGGGAGCGCGTCATTGTGCACGACCTTCTATCAAAAAAATTGATCCTAGAGGACGTGAGATTTATTGGATAGGATTATCTGGGGATGCGCAAGATGCAGGTCCAGGTACAGATTTTCATGCGATTAGTGCTGGAAATGTATCTATAACACCTTTAAAAATTGAATGGACAAATTATCCGGCATTTGATCAGATTTCTTCATGGGTTTCAGGGTTAAATCAAACATTATATCAGTAAAATGTATACCTTGCTCGTGTATAAGTTGAGTGATTAACAGATGAGTGAAAAGATAAAGGAACGTTTAATTCGTGTTCGTGATAATGTTCGAGCCGCAGAAGAACGATATAAGCGTGTGCCGGGTTCCGTACAATTGCTTGCCGTGAGTAAAAAAAGATCTTTGGAAAAAATTCGTTCAGCCATTCGGTGCGGACAGAAACATTTTGCCGAAAGCCAAGCTCAAGAGGCTGTACCAAAAATTAAGGCACTGAAAGATAAAGATATAATATGGCATTTTATCGGACCTATTCAATCAAATAAGGCAAAATTAATCGCACAGTATTTCTCTTGGGTACATAGCATTGATCGATATAAAATTGCTCAATTCTTAAATGATTATCGGATTGATAATTTGCCGCCGTTGGATATTTGTATTCAAATCAATATTAGTGGTGAAGCAAGTAAGTCTGGTATTACGCTTAAAGAATTGCCGGCATTTGCGCATGGAATCGTTAAATTTCCGAATTTGAGATTAAGAGGATTGATGGCGGTTCCAGCTTTTACGCAAAATTTTTCAATGCAGCGAAGAGCTTTTAGAAAAATTTATCGGATATTTCGCAAGCTTAATAAGCAAGGTTTTTCTTTTGATACCCTTAGTTTAGGGATGTCTTCCGATTTCGAAGCAGCTATTGCTGAAGGTTCTACCATGGTTAGGATAGGTACAGCTATTTTTGGCGAGCGGGTTTGCTGATTGACTAAGCGCTAAAAAGCAAGTATAAAATGTATTTTATGTATATTTTAGAGACGCGATACACTGTATTCCTACGTTTTTTTATGAGGATTTATTTATGTTTAAGAAATTAATTTTATTTTGTGTTGTAAGTTTATTCATTATTCAAAGTTCGGCAGCTTTTTCGGCAGTCAGCGCAGAGCATGGTGTTTATCTGGAAGGTAATGCGGGGATAGGCGCATACAGTGAACATACTTTTTCTTTGGATATGACTTCTGCAATAGGCATGGCTAATTTAAATTTAGGCTATAAGTTTAATAAGAATTTTGCTCTAGAAGTAGGCGCTGCTGATTTTGCAAATTTTGAAACGAATTTCTTTGGTTTTAGAGAAGATGTTAGTAGTTACTATTTTGATGTTGCTTTTAAAGGCATTATTCCATTTGATAGCGGCTTCGAGCTGTTTGGCAAATTAGGCGGTGCATATATTCATACGACAAATACTTTACACATTGAATTTTTGAAGAATTCAAGCATTGCTAAGTCAGTTACAGAGCCAGTTGGTTTGTTGGGTATAGGTGTTGGATATTCCTTTACACCATCGTTATCCGCATCTATTCAAGGCGTTTTAACATCAAGCAATGATGATGCAGCAAGTACAAAAGCAGTCACAGTTGGATTGGCTTATATTTTTGCGTAACCGGAGGATGGAAGACAGAAATCAGAAATGCATCTAGTTATCTTATCTGTTTTCTGACATTCTGCTTTCTGAATTGTAGGTTGGGCTAAGCGCCCGTGAATTTATTAAATATTTTTTAATTAAAATTTGGTTTTTT
>CBDVDN010000226.1:0-2397 GCA_965372775.1 uncultured Gammaproteobacteria bacterium | reverse complement strand
CGAAAATAATTTCGAAAAACTTGATTATCGAGTTACAATAAGTTTTCTCGTCAATATGTACCTCGCACGGTCATAATTTGAGGTTTCTAGCTTGCTCTTTTTCGCCCTATGTTGTTTTTAAATCTTGGGAATATGAATAACTATTACGCGCGATTTAAAAACAACATAGGACAAAAAATAGCTGCGCTATAATTCCGCAAATTATGACCGCGCGAGGTATAGAAATGCTTTGAAGGAACTTGCAAAATGATAAAATCGATATGGCGCATTAAACATATGCGAAATTTTAGGTTATTAATTATTTTTACCTTATTGTCGATAGGCGTTTTTCAAGGAGCGGTTGGTATGGAAATTGTGCAATTATCAAAACCAGTTATCAGTTTATCTATTCGTTTGAATGAAGCGCTTCTTAAAAGGCGATCTGTCAGGCATTTCAGCAATAAGCCTTTAACTAAAACGCAAATATCGCAATTGTTATGGGCGGCGCAAGGAGTGACGCAATCTGCTTATGGTTTTCGGACTACACCCTCAGCGGGTGCTTTGTATCCTTTAGAGCTTTATGTTGTTGATCATCATGGCGTATGGCATTACGTTCCCAAGCAACATGAGATAGCGTTAATTCTGAATGGAGATGTGCGGAATAAATTATCCGATGCGGCTTTAGGACAATCCGCAATAGAAAAAGCGCCGGTTGATATTGTTATTGCTGTGGTGTATAAAAGAACAACATCCAAATATGGCAGGCGCGGCATAAGATATGTACACATGGAAGCAGGGCATGCAGCGCAAAATATTTTGTTGGAAACGATTAATTTAAAACTTGACGCTGTTTCAATAGGCGCTTTTCACGATAGAAAAGTTCGTAAGGTATTGCATTTGCCTTATGGTCAAGATCCATTGTATATTATTTCAGTTGGGCATAAAAGTAAGAAACATTAATAAGAGGATGAATTGTAACATGTTGTTTTATGAGCAAAAATTAGATGTACAGCAAGAAAAGCATGCCGTATTTATACGAACGGTCGATACGACTTTAGATCGAACTATTGGTAATCCCGCATTCAAACGTTTATGCAAATCAGATGATTTTGATGCCTTTTGGGCTGAAAAACTAGCAGAGCACAAAATATTAGGGAATAAAAACGGTATATGTTTACAGCCGCAAGAAGGTATTCATCCATTCGATCTTTTGGCTGGTCAGAGATTTTATGAGCTATTTGTATCCAATCACACAAACCAACGTCCTAAAGAGGCACAAAAATATTTCCAAGAAGCGATAAAATGCGGAAATATTTGTGCGTGGTGGTATCAGTGTCGGGTTAATGAAAACAATTTGAAAGGGGTTAATGTGGAGAAATGCAAATCATCGATACAAACGATACAGGACGGAATGAGTTTATTTAATGGTTGCTTTATTGATACGCCGGGATTTTTGTTGCTCTCGAAAATGTATTTAAGTTTTGTCGATTTTTTTGTATCGCATAATCAAACAGAAATTGCAGCGCAATATTTAGAATCGAGTTTAAAATATTTTTATAAAGCGAAAAACGCATCCGATGAATCCAAAGCTTCTGTTTCTAATGTAACTTGTGGTAGAGGAATACCGCATTTATTAAAGATGTATACAGGAGATACGTGTACTTGGGCGCAAGCTGAAGCTTTTTTAACTGAAAAGTATAAAGCGTCTTTCGACAAAGCTAAGATTGATAGCATAAAACAATCAGCAGAAGCATCTTTATCTGATTCTGCTGCTTCATCCAGCCCATGGCACCAACTGTGATGCTTAGTCTTTGGGTGATACGCTATAAGAAGAGGGAGCTGAAGTAGTTGTTAGATCAGCGTTTTGCTGCGTTTGATCTGTTGGATTTTCTTCTTTTACAGGCGTCTGAAAAGGGAAAAAGCTTGGTGTATGTCCGCTGGGTGATGGTGATAGCAGTTGATCGGATTGTTCTAAGAGATCTATATCAGATGGTGCAGCGTCTGCATCTTGATGTGGTTGTAGTTCTTTGGGTTCAAGAGTTGCGATTTTCTCTTCATATTGGTTTATCGTTTGAGCATAATTTTGAAGTATGGTTTTTTTTATTGTATTTCCACGATCTAATATGAATGGATAAATAACGCTTTCTTCTGTGTGTAATCCTGTACGATATGCTTCAAAATATTCTGTAAGCCAATCCTCATACTTAGGATCTTTGAAAGTGTTGTCAAATACCACTTCCCCTTTATTAGCATCAAATAATTTAAAAACCGGACCATCTTTAATAGCAGCTACAACATGGCTATCGCATTCAAATTCATTTTCACCAACAGGTATTTTCATATAATGGACTATTATATATATTCCGTAAACGCCGAACGAATTACGTCCTTTCACCCGCGGTAAATTTTTAGGAAACT
>CBDVDN010000225.1:0-2403 GCA_965372775.1 uncultured Gammaproteobacteria bacterium | reverse complement strand
CTAGCAATTTATGCATAGTATGTAGCGCCAAGATAAGGTCCGTTAAATCCTACACTTGACAGCGTATTGGCAAAGGCACCTTCATGATCGTCATGGAATTGAAATCTGCCATTGACGTCAAAGTAGTTGATCGCCTGCCATCCCAAATCAAATATCAAAGAGGATTGATTAGCAAATTGAAGCGTATAATTAACGCCAATTTTTGCATCTAACTCTGGTACAAGTGTTGAAGTGGATTTTTTAACGTCAACAGCAGGTATTGTTGTAGCATTATCATTATCATAATTATATTGATGTATGCTCATATCCGCCGTACCGATTAACAATGAAGCGCCGACTTCCGCAACTAAACCAAAGTTAGCAGGCAGATTATAAACAGCATTAGATACCACACGAGGACCAATCCCCGAAAAATCATTAGTTAGTTTAACTTCTGTCCCTTTTGGACCAAATTGCGATCCATCACCAGCTCCTGTATAAAGCGCCTTTAAAGTAGTATCTAATTTGGCATAGCGCAAACCAGCAGATGTATGAACATTCAAATGATTAAACGGATGGAATAAATATCCGCCGAGCAAATCAGCAGCCTGATAATCGAAATCTGCAGTTCCTTTAGCATGCGTACCCCATTCACCACCAAAGTCTGGATGTGCTAGTCTAGCCCATATGTGATCACCTGAAACCGAATCAGAATCATCGGTATTCAAATAAGTATAATTTAAGCTAATATCACTGTTTGTCGTTGGAAAACGGTAACCAGCTAGAATATTAAATCCGAAGTGATGGCTTGGGTCAACTTCAACAGTTTTGCCTTGTGGATGTTGGTCAGAATTAGAATCCACAAGCGCATAATCCAAATCTGAATTCGTAGGCTGAAAATACAACACTTGAACGCCGACAAAAAAACCGCCTTTTTGAGGCATGCTAGCCACCGGTTTAGCCGGTGAGGGTGTTGCGTGGCAGACCAAAGGAGAAGGGCAGTTTTGTCCGTTAGAAGGCAGTCAACCTTTTTCAGGCGATATTAATCAATTAAGCAGAGAAGATGAATATAAAGTAGAGATGATTTGTGAAGAACAATATATCAAAGCAGTCATGAAAGCGCTTAAATTATCACATCCTTATGAAGAACCAGCACATGGTGTTATTTTGCTTCAGGATTTTTAACAAGATTTTTCCCTATCGGGACGATAAACGGTACAATAGAAACAAGCAATACACCGCCGATTAAGAAGCTTTCGTAGAAGGTGATACTACCGATTTTAAGTTGTGCCGGCGGGAAAAATCCCAAGAAAAAAGCAATAAAACAAACTATTGCACCCATGCCGCCGATTAGCCAAACACCTATTTTTCCGCCAGGTATTTTATAGGCACGCGAAACATGTGGTTGTTTATATCGCAGAACAATAACTGCTGTAAACATTATGATGTACATGAGCAAAGTCAGCAGGGAAGTTAACGCAATTAGAATCCAGTATGAACTTGCAACAGTCGGCATAAATAAATAAACCAAAGATAAAATACTGCCAACTATAGCTTGGGATAATAATAAAGTCGTGGGTGCGCCATGTTTATTGATTTTCCGCATTGAGCGAGGTAAATCACCATAACGTGCCGTTGCAAGCAGCCCTTTACACGGACCGATAATCCACATATTTAGCATAGATAATGTACCGAGCGCCGTTAATATCGCAACGATTGGAATAAACCACGGCATATGAAAATCTGTAAAAAAGGCTTGAGCTGCCTGCATAAGTCCCGTCACAATATTGATGTTTTTTTGCGGAATAACAGCGGAAATGGCAAGCGATCCAAATATTGAAAGAAATAAAATAATAATCACTGCAATGAGAATTGCGCGAGGATAATCACGCTGTGGGTTATTCGTTTCCTGTGCATGAAAGCCGGTGATTTGCATGCCGGCATAGCCTAGCAGCATGCCAACAATAAAAGATGACTGTGTTACGCTAAAATTTGGGAGAAGCTCCCGCATGGAAAAGTGAATTTGAATAGGATGACCACCGAAAATCCACCCCATGCTGAGTCCAATAATTAAAAAACAAGGAAAGAGTGTGCCTAAAATAAGACTAATATTGCTTGCCCAGCTCGAGAATTTTATGCCGAGAAAGTTAATAAATGTTGTTCCCCAAAACAAAATAATCATCATTGCAAACATATAATATTTATTTGTTGCAAGTTCAGGGTAAATCGCATAAGCAATGGTTGCGCCGATAAAAGATAGCGTTGCGGGAAAAGATATAACAGTATTTGTCCATTCTAGCCAAATAGCCAGAAAGCCGAATCTTGGTCCAAATGCTTCTCGAATCCAAACGTATAAGCCTCCGGTTTTAGGCCAGCCTGTTGCTAATTCTGCACAAATTAAGGCACTTGGAATGAAGAACAGCA
>CBDVDN010000224.1:0-2404 GCA_965372775.1 uncultured Gammaproteobacteria bacterium | reverse complement strand
GATATCTTGAATCAAGATGTTTTGCGTTTTTTAGAAGGCAGACATTCAAAAAGTATATCTAAAGCACTATTCAACGTCAGCAAATGTCTTTCAAAAATTCCATTAAAACAACATCCGCGCACTGTTCCAGTCATCTCACTCACTGGTGAAATATTTGTTCGGCAAGAAGAATTCTCCAGAAAAAACATTGTAACGTATTTAGAAGATCACGGCTTTATGGTAAAGGTAGCACCGATTGCGGAATATGTTTGTTACTCTAATTATTTAATTAACAAAAATTTAGGCTTGCGCAAAATGCCTTTTGGCGAAAAAATGAAAACAAAAATTGCAACTAAACTTCAAAAACACTGGGAATCTCGCATTAAATCCATACTCGCAAAATCTGGCCTTTATAAATTTGAATTAATTGAAGTCGAGAAAACTATGAAAAAAGCCAACCATTTAATTGATGAAAAACTGCATGGCGAAAGCATTCTCACTGTTGGATTAGCGCTTCGTGAAATCCTGCATGATTCGTGCGGTGTTATTTCCATCGGACCTTTCGGCTGTATGCCTTCAAGAATTGCTGAATCTATTTTAAGAAAAGAAATGAATTCTGCTGGAAAAAACCGCGCACAAAAATGCGGTGAAAAAACAAATGCATTAGAGCAAATCGGTGATTTTCCTTACTTATCACTTGAAACAGACGGCAACCCCTACCCCCAAATGATCGAAGCTAATTTGGAAGCTTTCATCCTACAAGCAAAACGGATTCATGAGGCGATGATGGGTTTCAGAAAACAGAAGGCAGAGGGACAGAAACCGGCAATTTAATTCAGTTTGTGTAGGTTGGGCTAAGCGCCTCTAAGTAAGATAAAATTGTTTAAACTAAAATCTGTTTTGATCTGAAAAAAACTTATGAAACATCCATTAAGTACAGCCCAACAATTTCGTTGGACTGCGCTTAATGATGAGATATCACCGTTCTTTTAAACCGCAAACCAAATTTTGGTTTAACTCATTTAATAAAGTTTGTCAGCGCTTAGCCCAACCTACAAGACTACATTATTTTTTAAAACGGCTGTCCCTTACCACCATATTCGCTTCCACGATTGCCTAACTGGCAGGTAACATCTTTCCACCATTTAAATTGCATATATGCATCTTTTGCATTCGGATTATTTGGATCTTCTTGAGCTAAAAAATATACACTATTTAGCTCTTTTACTGATATTGAAAGCTCCACGCCTGATTTAAATCACTTGGGGTTTTATTCCCCACCGCTTGCGGCGTAAAATGGTTGGATGAGTGAATACATCCATAAGAGCCACAATGTTACAGTTTTGATATATCATTTGGTATTTCCTGCCAAATATTTAACACCTCAAGTGAGCGTGGCTGGAAAAACAACGATATAAAAAAACCGGAATCCCTTATATAAAAATCGGCGGAAAAGTTTTTTATGAAAAAACCGACTTGATCGCATGGCTTAAGAAATCTAAAACTAAGCATTGATCTGTAAGAAATGTTCAGCGCATTTTTCCCTTTCTCTAACTTACCCATTTTTCAAACATTTCCTGTATTTTCGAAACGCTTAAAGGTTTTGTTATAAAATCATTAATGCCCGCCTCAACTCCTCGTTTTTCAATTGTAGAAACAGCATGTGCTGTTAAAGCTACAATCGGAATAGCATTACGATCTGTTTTTTTGCCCGCTCTAATTTGCTTAGCCGCTTCATCTCCATTCATATCAGGCAAGCCAATATCCATAAAAATTAAATCATATTTCCGATCTGATTCTTCTACTAATCTAACCGCATCTTCTCCAGTGCTAGCAACATCTAACTCAACACTAAATTCATCTGTTAATAAATTTTTACCAATTAACTGCGCTACTCGATCATCTTCAACAAACAACACCTTCAAATGGCGATCTTTGATTTGTTTCTTGCGGCTTTTGTCTGCCGCACTTTCAGCCGCCGATTTTTTGTCAGCCGCCTTGTCAATTTTCTTTCTTGATTTATCAAGCTTTAATGGCAATGTACAAATAAACGCCGTACCTTTTTCCAACTGACTATCTACTTCAATCGTACCACCTAACTCTTCCGCAAATTGCTTTACAACGCTTAAACCAAGTCCGCTTCCAGAATAAAGTCCCTTGTTTGATGCAGTAAGGCGGGTAAATTTTTCAAAGATAATATGCTGATCGTCTTTTGGAATACCAATGCCTGTATCTTTAACGATAAATTTAATCGAAGCAGTTTTTGCATCAATTTTCTTATCAAGAATAACCGAGACTGTAACAAACCCTTTCTCTGTAAACTTAATAGCATTACTAATTAAATTGATTAAAATCCGCTGTATTCTAAAATCATCACCTGAAACATAATGAGGAACATCTTCAGCAAAACATTTTTTTATCTGTA
>CBDVDN010000223.1:0-2423 GCA_965372775.1 uncultured Gammaproteobacteria bacterium | reverse complement strand
ACGTCAAAACTTTGGTAAAAAGCAAATACTCGTTAAACCCGTCAATCACAATTAAATATGTAGCCTGTATGGGGCGAAGCACAATACAGGAAATCTATTTTTAATGTTTCCCCGTGTTACGCTTCGCTTCACTCCGCTTCACACGGGCTACATTTTATAACTGACCAACCGAATATATACTGCAAAAAGGTAAGTACTCAATAACCCGTGGTAAACACAAACCTTGTCATTACTCAATCAAGTTTAGCACAGGCTCTCGCGAACGCGAGGATCCATATTCCAGAATCCTTGAAATAAAAGCAAATAGAGGTCTACTGAATATGGATTCCCGCTTTAGCGGGAATGACAGTCTCTATTTACCAAAATGTAATTGCTTTTTGTCTTTCTAGCCGCTTAAGAAAGCACAAAATAGTCGCCACATTAGACAAATTTGCCTGATGCCCGCTAGACAAATTTGTCTAATGGAAATATAGTACCTTTAGTGATAAGGCTCTTTATACTTAAAAATTATAAAAATAAAGCCTTTATTCAGCAGAAGGTTACATAATATGAAAACATATCTTGTCGGCGGAGCAGTAAGAGATAAATTGCTTGGACTGCCTATTACAGAACGAGACTGGGTCGTTGTCGGTGCTTCGGCTGAAGAACTCATTAGCAAAGGTTTTATTCCTGTCGGAAAAGATTTTCCCGTTTTTTTACACCCAGAAACACATGAAGAATATGCGCTTGCAAGAACCGAAAGAAAAACAGCTAAAGGATATCACGGCTTTATATTTTATACCGATCCTGATGTGACATTAGAAGATGATTTAAAGCGGCGCGATTTAACGATAAATGCTATGGCTGAAACAAAAACCGGCGAAATTATCGATCCTTTTCATGGACAAGTAGATTTAGAAAAAGGCATTTTGAGACACATATCATCAAGCTTTGCAGAAGATCCGGTTAGAGTATTGCGCTTGGCGCGGTTCGCAGCAAAATTTGGAGATTTTTCCGTTGCGCCGGAAACAACACAGCTTATGATAACAATGGTTCAATCAGGCGAGATTGATGCTTTAGTTCCGGAACGCGTCTTTCAGGAATTAAGAAAAGCATTAGCCGAAGATCATCCAGAACGTTTTTTTGAAGTTTTACGTGACTGTACCGCTTTGAAAACTATTTTCCCTGAAATTGATGCATTATTCGGCATTCCGGAACCTACCAAATGGCATCCCGAAATTGATACCGGCATTCATACGATGATGGCGCTTCAAAGCGCAGTTAAATTAACAACAGATATTAGTATTCGATTTGCTGTTTTAGCACATGACTTCGGCAAGGCTAAAACTCCAAAAGAAATTTTACCGAAACACACTCTGCATTGTCAAAAAGGCATTGAGATTGTTCGTAATTTTTGTGCTCGTCTTCGCGTTCCGCACGAACATAAAGACTTAGCTCTTTTGGTAACTCGCTATCATGGTCATTACCACAAAATTATGACATTCAAGCCTTCTACACTTTTGAAATTCTTAAAATCTTTGGATGCTTTTCGAAGACCCGAACGATTTAAAAATTTCTTAATTGCGTGTCAAGCAGATGTGAAAGGACGAAAAGGCTTTGAAAATATAAATTCTCCACAAGCTGATTTTTTAGAAAAAATTTATGCCGTTTGTAATGCGGTCGACATTAAACCTTTAATCGAAAAATATCAAGGCGCTCAAATTGCCGACGCTATCTATCAAGAACAGCTTAAGGCAGTTAAAGCCTTCATTACATCCAATCCAAAATAACTTTTCCAGATTGTCCGCTGCGCATAACATCAAAGCCCTTTTGAAATTCGTCAATTTTAAAATGATGCGTGATGACGGGACGAATATTTAAACCGCTTTGCAGCATGCTGATCATTTTGTACCATGTATCAAACATTTCTCGTCCATAAATACCTTTAAGAAATAAGCCTTTGAATATAACTTTATCCCATTCAATACCTGCTTGATTGGGTAAAATACCAAGTAAAGCTATCTTTCCGCTATTTCGCATTAAATTTATCATTTGTGAAAAAGCATTAATACTGCCAGACATTTCTAATCCAACATCAAACCCTTCTGTCATGCCTAATTCCCGCATAACCTCATCAAGCTTTTCTCTTGATACATTTACAGTTCGTGTCGCACCCATTTCAACTGCTAGTTTTAACCGATATTCATTAATATCGGTAATCACAACGTTCCGCGCACCAGCATACTTTGCGATTGCAACAGCCATAACACCAATAGGTCCCGCACCGGTTATGAGAACATCTTCTCCGACCAAATCATAAGATAATGCCGTATGTGCAGCATTACCGAAAGGATCAAAAATAGCGGCTTCGTCATCACTAATTTCTTCGGGAACAGGAATAGCATTAGCTGCTGGAATAGATAAATATTTAGCAAATACACCTG
>CBDVDN010000222.1:0-2440 GCA_965372775.1 uncultured Gammaproteobacteria bacterium | reverse complement strand
CATATGCTTCTATTGCTTCATACAATTTCGGCTGATTTTTCTTTAGCCCCAAAACATAGTGGGCATCTTTATCAAGTATCGCTTTAACAATTTTTTCATTGCAACCAATAGCATCAATTGAAACCGTTGCCCCTTCTAAGTCCAACAAATCCAATAATAATGGTATTGCCTTTATTTCATTTGACTTACTATCGGTTTTAACTTCGCCTAAAATAATACTATTTTCTACGCTCCAAGCATGGACGATTTGCATCGCACGGACGTCCTTTGCCTTGCATGAGCTACCGCGCATTGTTTTACCATCAATCGGAACATGTTTTTCAGCTTTCTTATCGGGGTGATGATGTAGTATCGTTTTATGTATTAATTGACCCCAACAACTTGAAGCTACAATCATGAAAATCCGCCGTATAGTGCTATAACTCGGAATTCCATGTGAAATATCAACGTATTTTGACAACCAAATAATATGCGTTTCTCCCCACATCACAATATCTGCCCAACATTCAGCGCCGCAGAAAATCGCGCAAATTGATATAAACAAAATGGTAGACAAAGGATGGCGTATTTTCTTTTGGTCACGTGGGTCTGTAAACTTATTTAACGATTCAATCACTGGACACATCTAATTTAGTTCCATGAAAAAATTAAAAAATTTAGTTTACAGATTATCTGAATGAATTGCTCGTTTTTTGTTCATGGAAACACCGTGGCGGTCGCCCAAATAGGTTGCTACGCAAAAGTTTGGGCGACCGTAAGGGTCGCCCCTACATAAGATTTACGTATTTTTAAAAAGTTTTGACGTGTACAGAGCATTCTTTTTTAAAAAAACATCTTGCAAAATAAAGTCAAATACGATATTTTTAGTTTTCTCTGTTCGATTCTTCATTATTCTTTATCCTCTACCTCTTTCTAAATCCTAAAATAATACCTCACCATACCTTAATTGCCCGCAGGCAGTCTCTCCATAATCTACAGTAAAAATCGTAGAAACACGACGCGCATACCGCACCACTGCTCAAACGCCACTATGATTTCAATACGGACACGACTCGCCGCGCCCCTACTGTTCAGAGGACAGAGCGTCAGAAGACAGAATTGGCAGATCCCTGTTTCCGATTTCTTATCTGAATATAGCATATCATTCCCTATAATATAGAACTTAAAAAACTATTAATCTTTTATAAATTTTCAACAAATAATTTTTCAGAGAATACTTTTATGAAAAAAAACACTTGCAGTTTAGGGCTAGATATTAGCGAATGTCATTACGCATTCGTAGCGCTCGCTCGCGTAAAAAAAATAATCAAAATTGAGCATTACGGATATTTTTACGACTCAAACAAAGCAATAAAACAATCAGAGTTAATTAACCAATTAAAAAACGAGTTATTTCAAAAAAAACGTCGCACCAAATCAACAGTTATCGCAATACCATCTCTAATGGTTCTAAAAAAAACCATCCCTATCAGCATCGAATTCAATGAAAATGATATTGAAATTTATCTTAAACTTTCACAACAAAAACTTTTCCCAAACATTCAAGACAAATTAATTTTTGATTTTTCATTTTCAACTCAACCAGCCAAAAATCAAACCAAAAACATTCATCTATTCGCAACACGAAAAACAACATTAAATGAACGAATAGAAATGATTAAAAAACTAGGATTAAAAGCGACATGCATCGATATAGATAGCTACGCTTTACTGCAAAATCTAAAAAGCTTAACCCTTAAAAGAACAAACCTGCTAATATATTCATCGGATCAAAACTTAAGACTGATTATCTTCAGCAATAATGAAATCTTATACGAACAAAACCTTTTATACACTAGCCAAAATGAAATTCTACAGATGATTCTAAAAACCATAAATAGTTTCGAAATCAATCATTCAAACACAAAAACAAAAACAGAACAAATATTTTTATTTGCCGGATACGACCCTATCAAAAACACCTTAAACGATCTAAAAATTCCTATCGCCATCATAAATCCCTTTCAAAATATTCTGACGCCAAACTGCGAAAATTTCAAAAAAAACAAAAATCAATTACTTATAGCGCTTGGATTAGCTTTAAGAGGATTATCTTATGATTGAAGTAAATTTTCTGCCCTGGCGAAAATTAAAACAAAAAAAACGCCGAACGCGATTCCTGTTTATCTTGTTGATCATAATCGCTATAACAACCATATTAAATTCAATTGTGTATTTCAATATAAATCAAAAACTCGCGGCACAAAAAGCACGAAACGACATACTAAAAAATTACATTCAAAAACTAACCATAAAAAAAGAAAAATACAATGCCATTCAGCAACAGCACAAAAAATTACTAGCACTTTTAATTAAACAACATCAGCTAAAAAACAAAAATAAAAAAATTATTATGCTCATCAACACACTAGAAAAAAACTCCTTTAAAAATTTAACGCTA
>CBDVDN010000221.1:0-2444 GCA_965372775.1 uncultured Gammaproteobacteria bacterium | reverse complement strand
GGTTTGTTTTATATCTTGAGATTCCTCATTATAAACAACCGCCCAATTATTGGGCTGAATTTCTCCTTTAGTTTTCTGGTCGATTTCTTCCAAAAAACCAACTAGATTTAAAATGCTTGACTGTATTTCCTCAACAGCATTCGGACCATCAATAGCTTCAAAAACATAAGACATATCCGACATCTTTATTGCCAATTTTCTACCTACGCACAATAAAAAAGGTTGATTTGCCTTTTCTGCTTTAGGAATTTCTTCAAAATAATCTATTATCATTTCATTAAAATTTCCGCAAAATCCACGTTCTGACCCAATAAGAATATAAGCTTTAACTGGCTGTTCTTGTAGAAAAGATAAATCATAAGCATTAAATGCTATAAAATCAGAAATAGCTTCTTGTATTGTTGTAACAACGTTATTTTGAGGTAGTATATACTTATTAAGCTTGCTAAGCTCAATTAATGATAGGTTTTTCATAGCAGATATAATATTTTTTATTTCTTTTAACGAATGAATATGATTCTTTAATTCTGAAAGCTTGCTCATTTTAATACTTTAATATTAGCCCAAGCATTTATAGACTGAACCCAATCCTCACGCTTATTTAAAAGCGTTAATCCACTGCTTGAAATATATTCTTCTAATGACTTTTGATGTTTTTTAACGTTTTCTAAATCGACATCATCAAAATAGCCTTCATTATATGCAATTAGCCACCCTAATTGTGCTTCAATCGATAATGGTTCAAAAAGCCGCTGCTTTAAAAGTTCCCGCAGAACACGTCCTTTTTGAATTTTTTTTTGTATAGAAGAATCGAGTCTAGCGCCAAAATGCGTAAAAACTTCTAATTCCAAAAACTGAAGATAATCTAGTTTCATTCTAGCAGCTTCATTTTTTATTGCAGTATCCTGCGCTTTTCCGCCGATTCTTGATACTGATTTTGTAATATCAATCGCCGGAAAAAATCCTGCTGAAAATAATTTTGCATCAAAATATACTTGTCCATCAGTAATTGATATTAAATTAGTCGGAATGTAAGTTGCGGTCTCTCCTTCTTTTGTTGCAATAATAGGAAATGCCGTCATACTTCCGCCGCCTAATTCATGCGAAAGGCATGTGGAACGTTCTAATAATCTTGAATGTAAATAAAAAATATCAGCAGGATATGCTTCTCTTCCAGGCGGTCTTTTAAGCAACAGTGAAAGTTCTCTATAGCTGTTAGCATGTGTTGTCAAATCATCATAAACAATTAATACATCTTCACCCTGCTTCATCCAATATTCGGCGATGGCGCATCCTGCGAATGGTGCTAAATACTGAAGACCCGGCAAAGACGTTGCTTCAGCCACTACAATTACTGTATTATTTAACGCATCTTTATCCCTTAAAGTTTGAATTACGCTAACAACACTGGAGCGCCCTTGACCAATCATAACATAAACACATTTAACATCTGTGTTTTTCTGATTGATGACAACATCAAGCGCAAAAGAACTTTTTCCAAGCCCATTATCGCCTATAATCAATTGTCTTTGTCCTCTTCCAATAGGAAGAATGCTATCTAAAATCTTGTTTCCGGCATAAAGCGGTTTATTAACAAAATCACGCGCATAGATTGGCGGCGATAATACATCAATAGCTGCCCATTCTGTATGAGCTATAGAAACCCCTTCATCAAGTAATCCACCCAGCGGATCAACAACCCTTCCTAAAAGCTTATGCCCAGCAGGTATACTTAATATCGATCCTGTATGATAAACGAGATTTCCTGCAGTTAATTTTTCCGTCTGTTCTAAAAGAATTGCGCCGACTAATTGTTCGGTGAGATGAAAAACTATAGCACGACTTCCTTCTTCTATTTGAAGCAATTCATCAATTGCCGCTGAAGGCAGTCCTTTAATCCATACGATGCCGTCCCCTACCGAGACAACTATGCCTTGTTCGGAAATACGTAATTTGAATCTATAGCCTCCGAGCCATTCAGATTGGATTTGTGATTCGGATTGTTTTGGTTTTGAGATCTTATTCATTTAGTTTGGTTTCCGCAAAAAATTTCAATTCATCCCTCAAATTTAAGTGGAATATCACTGAACCCAATTCTACATAAGCGCCTGCTAATAAAGTCTGATCTTGTTTAAAACTAAATTCAAAGCGCTGATTAAGCGTTTTTCCAAAGAGCGTAATTAATTTGTTCTTTTCTTCTTCTTGCAGAGGGAAAACGGTTTTAATTTTAACGAGCACCATATCTTGCCCTATTTCTTCTTTTAATTCGGATATTTTTTGTTCGGAAAACGCACGGAGATTTTCAATAAATAAATCGATGATTTTAGATTCTAATGCTTGAGTTGAAAACTGTGCTAAAAGTCGAGACGTAAACTTCATGGCTTGATTAATAACCACTTTTTTCTCTTTGTCTATAATATCTATAATTTTTTGATTTACTAACG
>CBDVDN010000220.1:0-2539 GCA_965372775.1 uncultured Gammaproteobacteria bacterium | reverse complement strand
AGCAGTCTGGCAGCTCGTCGGGCTCATAACCCGAAGGTCGTAGGTTCAAATCCTATCCCCGCTACCAATTTTGAACAATAAACAATTGAGATAGTAAAGGAACCCCTGTATGGGGTTTTTTTGTGCCTCGTAAGGTAAATAAAAAGTGGGTAAACCCCACTTTTTTCGTCTTGAAAGTACGGAAAAGATGAATACGCAAGAAGCAATCAACAAGCTATTCGAACCAGTTATTACAGCGATGGGTTATGAGTTTATAGGGTGTGAATATTCGGCATCTGGCGGTGAGATTAATTTAAAAGTTTATATTGATGCTAAATCGGGTGTGACACTGGAAGACTGTAGCAAAGTGAGCAAACAATTGAGCGTGGTTTTGGATGTTGAAGATCCAATATCTGGCAGATATCGATTGGAGATTTCTTCTCCGGGATTGGAAAGATCTTTGTTTACATTAGAGCATTTTAAACAATTTATTGATTCTATTGTATCTATTCGTTTAAATGCGCTGATTGATAATCGGCGGAATTTCACTGGACGTATTTTGGACGTAAAGAATGAGCAAATTTTGTTGAATGTCGATGAACAGACGATATCTTTACCGTTTTCAACAATTGTAAAGGCGAGACTGGTAAACAGATAATTTTGTAACTATTTTAATCTATTTGGTTAGCGAGGACGTCCATTAGCACTGCATCTTCAAGCGGAAAATGAAATTTTAAAGCGCAGTTTACATACGAGTAAATGAGCATTTAAAATTTCATTTTCCGCTTGAAGATGCAGTGCTAATGGGCGTTCCACAGAAAAAGACTGAATAGTCACATAATTTTTAAAAGGTGATGGTTATTATGAATAAGCAGATTTTGGACGTTGTAAAAGCCGTTTCTTATGAAATGGATGTTTCTAATGAAGTAATTTTTCAGGCTATAGAGGCCGCTTTAGAAATTGCGACGAAAAAACGTCACTTATCAGATGTTGATGTGCGTGTTGGAATTAACCGTAAGTTGGGAAATTATGAGACTTTTCGACGATGGACTGTTGTAGATGAAAATGATGAGGAAATTGAATTTAGTTCGGATCGGCATATCACGCTGCAGCAAGCGCAAAAGAAAGATGAAAATTTGAAAATAGGAGATGTTATTGAGGAGCTTATTGAGTCGGTTGAGTTTGGTCGAATTGCAGCACAAACAGCAAAACAAGTTATTATACAAAGAGTTAGAAAAGCAAAACGTGAAAAAGTTGTTGAGGAATATCGTGATAAAATCGGTCAATTAATTAGCGGTATTGTCAAAAAAGCTTCACGTGATTCTATTATTTTGGATCTTGGCAATAATGCAGAAATTTTAATTTCAAAAGAAGATATGCTGCCGGGAGAGACTGTACGGACAGGCGATCGTATGCGGGCTTTTTTGTATGAAATATGTTCAGAATCACGAGGACCGCAATTACTAGCCAGCCGATCTCGAAACGAGATGTTAAGAGAGTTGTTTAAAATAGAAGTGCCGGAAATAGGAGAAGATATTATTGAAATTAAAGCGCTAGCGCGTGATCCGGGTTTGCGGGCAAAGATTGCTGTGAAAACAAATGACGGACGTATTGATCCGGTTGGCGCTTGTGTAGGGATGCGCGGTTCACGGGTACAAGTTATTTCCAATGAGTTAGGCGGCGAACGTATTGATATTATTTTGTGGGATGACAATTCAGCACAGTTAGTTATTAACGCTATGTCGCCTGCAGAAGTTGCTTCGATTGTCATAGATGAAGATACGCATGCTATGGATATTGCTGTTGATGAAAGTCAGCTTTCTCAAGCAATTGGACGAAATGGACAAAATATTCGTTTGGCGAGCGAATTGTCTGGATGGAAATTGAATGTTATGTCGCTTGAAGATGCAGAAAACAAAAGCCAAATGGAATCTGAAAATATCAAACAGTTATTTGTTGAAAAATTAGATGTTGATGAAGAAGTTGCAATAGTTTTAGTCCGTGAGGGCTTTACTAGTCTTGAAGAAATAGCCTATGTTCCGATACAAGAAGTATTGGATATTGAAGAATTTGACGAAGGGATTGTGAATGAATTACGTAATAGGGCAAAACAAATATTATCTGAACAGGAAAAAGCGGAGCCAGCGAGTGATTTGCTTGCCATGAAAGGAATGGATCAAGAATTAGCTTATTCCTTAGCCGCTAAAGGAATAAAAACCATGGATGATTTGGCCGAACAATCCGTAGATGAATTGATGGATGCGATTGATGGAATGACGAAAAAACGTGCTTCAAAGTTAATTATGACAGCGCGAGAACCTTGGTTTAAGTAAGGTAGAAATAGAGGAATAAATTAATGTCCAAAAAAGTTTCAATAACAGAATTAGCAAAGCAATTAGGTTTGCCGGTAGAAGAATTGCTAGAGCAATTTAAAAACGCTAATATGCGTGTAAAAAAGCCAGACCAAGAAATTTCACAAGCGCAAAAGAATAAAATTATTGCTTTTTTAGAAGAAAATAAAATAATGCCTAAGCAAAAAGATCAGCTAAAGGCTGAAGCA
>CBDVDN010000219.1:0-2563 GCA_965372775.1 uncultured Gammaproteobacteria bacterium | reverse complement strand
CGACGCCCATTTCTTCGAGGAATGCTTCATCTTGTGGGGATATTTGGGACGGCAGGGCTGATGATGCAGGTTGTGCAGACATGGCATGATCGGCAGGTGTAGGTGCTTGTTTGCCAAAACACTTTTCCGGTGGTGAATTTTGGTTTGTAAAATTTTCTGATGCCATGTTTATAAAATCTTTAAATTGATGTCAATTACATTTTAATGATTTTCCCGTGTTTCGCTGTGCGAAACACGGGGCGCATTTAATTAATCTCATTTAAGATGGACTACGCTGGCTTTGCTAAGAGTTTTTCTAAAATGTTTATTTTGATATAAAGTATGTAGAAATTTTTGCGCTGCTGGTACAAATGCTTGAGCTACTTCTGTACAGGCAATATGAGCAACGAAATTAGTAGAAAACTTATAAATACTGCGAACTGTATAAGGCGATTGATGATGATCATTAAATGTAAACTGTATCGTCCATTTGCCGTTACCAATCGTAGAACTAAAATCGACTTGATCCAAATGCGCATCTAATCGTTTTTTTGCTGTATTAGAATACAATCCAACGTTCACTAATTCCGAATGTAAAGCATTTTTAATATATTCGGCATAAGTAACATTTCCGGGCAGATTTTCATTTTCTGAAAGACGACAACTTATTGTTCGCGTTTGATTAGGGTCAACAAAATTGCCTAAAGCAATTTTCTGCGAATTTTTACTAAGCCGATGCAAAGAGTTAATATTAGCAGATGATGGATTATATGGTGAAATAGTCTGCGCGCAGCCACTAAGTAATAAAGCAGAGTATACACAGACTAGTATCATTAAAGCTCGTTTCATAATTTTTTCCTCTCAAAAATATTGATGTGTTAGCATTTTTTAGATGCATTTTTTGTAAAGAATTCTGCGTCAAGATAGCAAAGAATTCTTATCGTGAATAATTTAAAGTCTATAGGCATTGCCATTTTTGGTTACCAGATTTATTTTGACCAGAATTTAATCTTTCATTTTCAGTTTCCTCCATTTTGGGTTGGTTAAAAAAATCGAACAAAAATTTTTATTTCCCGTGTTACGCTTCGCTGCACTCCGCTTCACACAGGCTACATTTAATTTCATTTAATACGAGCTACGCTGGCTATAATACAACCCTAATTTTTTGATTTGACGGAGCACTAGATTTAATTTTTAGTACAGGCTACGTTGGCTGGCTAAAACATATCTATCTTCATCTAATGCGTCAGCGTCTAATGAAATTATTTTTTTTGTTCCTTTTTCATCAATTAAAAACATTTTATAAGGATTTACATTGTCATCTGAAATTAATGCTTTGATTTTTTGATTTTTACATATATGTACTGCTAAATCAGATGTTTTTAAATCATAAAATGATTCATTTTTGACGTATACAGAGATATGTTGATGAAAATCACCAGCTAATTTTTGCATTACACAAATTAAATATTTGTCCGATGAAACTTTGAAAGTAGGAATTTCATGAACGACTAAAATATTATTTGCGAGTGTATTAAAAAATTTTGATAATTGTTGAATTAGCGCTTTTGCATCTATTGCTTTGTCTAAAATAATTTCATGGCAAATCATAATGTAAAGTCCTCGCCGTGAAAGTTAAGTTTCCAGACATCAAAAGCAATATTTCTGGTTTGTATTTCAATCCCCATATTGTTTAGAATTTGAGAGGCAATTTCAGTATTGCCAAATTGATTATATACGCCTAACGCTTTGAAAGCTCCTCTATCTAATTGATGTAATCCTTCTCCAGAAATCGGATACAATCGCCCATTGTGATGACCATATATTCTATTGTTTACTTCAAAGGTTTCTCCTCTGCGAATAGTTTTTCCTGATCTAATTGCAGCAACGTCATCTGATATGTCAATTTCTGGTGAAATAACAGTGTTAATGTTTTTTGCAACAGTTCTTTGAGAAATATTTCCCAAAAAGTGTCTGTGAATTGGTGATTTAAGATTTGTCATCCAGTCAGGTATTTCGTCTACATGGTTTCGCCAAAAACTAAACCTGCTTTTACTTAGCAGTTTTGTAGCATCATCTGCAAGTGTTGAAAGTCCAGTTCTGGCTTCGGCGAAGAATGATGAGCCGTATTTTAATATGGCTGAACCGCCAATTGCTCCAGTAATCCCTATCCCTGCATCATAAAGTGATGCAAGATTTTGAGATAAGCCGTGGTTTGTCAGATATTCCCATGTATAAGTGTGTTGAGGGCGACCTGTTATAGATTGTTTAAAACCCGTTACAATGTCGTCTCCGCCATGAAAAGCGACTAATCCGCCGCCAATTACTGCCGGAAGGTCTAAAGTGGCTGCACCGCCTAACATTAAACCAACACCTAAGGATACTTCACCTAAGCCTGCTCCTGCTTCCATGAGTCCAGAAAAATCGTTTGCTACTAAGTTTGCAGCTATGTCGCCGTAGTGGTTGATTGCATTAACAGCCGGCATGATGGGCTTGATTGCGATTCCGACACCATTAATCCAGCGGCTCAGGGTTGGATGGTTTTTTGCGAATCTCACGAGGCTTGCCGATGGTCTCGACTTCG
>CBDVDN010000218.1:0-2592 GCA_965372775.1 uncultured Gammaproteobacteria bacterium | reverse complement strand
CTTTGCGTTTTGGCAGAATTGCAGGTTGGGTTAGCGTAGATGAGCTAAAAAATGGATATGAATTGTCATTAATTGATATTCTATGAAAGAATTCAGATCATTATGCAAGCGTAACCCAACAATGTTTATGTTTGTCGTGTACAAAGACATATATCAATTCCCGCCTCATCTTTGTTCACATTAAATCCTTCGCAAACAGCATAACCGACAATAACGGCTAGTTGATCGTCAATAAAAATTAATGGAATTCTATTGCGTTCCCATGGCGGGATTTTCCATTCTTGAAAGAGTTTTTTTAAAGTGTGCGTGTTTTTGCGTTTTGGCAGCTTGCAGGTTTCACCGCCTTGTCGAAATTTTACTGTGATTGTTTTAT
Source organism: uncultured Gammaproteobacteria bacterium (assembly GCA_965372775.1). Classification (GTDB taxonomy): domain Bacteria; phylum Pseudomonadota; class Gammaproteobacteria; order UBA12402; family UBA12402; genus CBDVDN01. The sequence continues at coordinate 2,219 of CBDVDN010000218.1, read as the reverse complement.
TTGGAAGGGGGCGTATGCCGAGACATTGAGCGGGTTCTGCATGTAAAATTCCTATATTTACCGGCAACGTCAAAGGTTTTTTTATGTCCCATTTTATTTCTATTTTTGGATCGTGTTTTGGAAGCGGGGCGAATAGGTAGAGTTCATTCTGATAACGGCGCATTTCTACACCTTTCCATTTTATTTGCGGCATGGAATCAATCCGCGCATGAATAACATCTTTTATAATGTGTTGTAATTTTTTTTCGCTTGGTAAAGGAAATCCCTGCCACTGAATCCACTGTCGCAAAATGTTTTTTTCTCTAAGTATATCAAAGTTACACAATTTGTCAGCAAATATTGTGCTTTTTGTGTGGTTTTGTACTGTTTGTAAATCTTTTCCGGCTAGTGTTTTGAGAAGTTGATCGGCTTCTGCGCAATGATTGGCAACTCGCATGATCGTTTTATTGATATTAGTCCAGCGGGATTGCAGCAGTGGAATAACGTGTAGTCTTAGAAAATTTCGGGTAAAACGCGGATCTAGATTGCTGGTGTCTTCAACCCAGTTTAGTTGATGTTTTTGCGCATATTCCAGAATAGTTTGTCGGGAGATGTCTAAAAATGGCCGACTTAAAAATCCAGATGCGAATTTTACAGTTGTCGGCATTGATGCTAAACCTTTGGGTCCAGCGCCGCGAAAAAATTGCAGTAAGCAGGTTTCGGCTTGATCGTCTTGATGGTGTGCCGTGAATAATACGTCATCTGCCTGTAGGTGTTGTGAAAAAGCTTGATAGCGCAGTTTTCTTGCGCAGGCTTCTAAGCTTTCGCCGGCTGGACAGGTGATATTAATACGGGTGAGTTTATAAGGGATGTTTAATTGATTGCAAATTGATTCGGTATGTGATGCCCATTTGTCAGCATTGGGGAGTAGTCCGTGATGAATGTGAACAGCTGTGAATTTTAGTTTTGGGAAGGTAGTGCGAAGCTGTGTAATGGCGTGAAGCAGGACATGTGAGTCAACACCGCCGCTATAGGCAATCCATGTATGATTGTTTTCAGGAACGTCCGCTAAAAAGCGGTGGAGGGTGTCAGTGATTAATCCCATAAGCCATTAAGCGGTCGTAGCGATTTTTTAAAAGAGCGTCGAGTGATAAGTTTTGTAGTTGTGCTAGTTGTTCGGATAGCGTTTGTTTGAGAGAAGCAGTTATAAGGTCGATGTCTCGATGTGCGCCGCCTAAGGGTTCTGGAATAATTTGATCGACTAATTTTAGTTGTTGAATACGAGGCGTAATAATACCTAATGTTTCGGCGGCTTCTGGTGCTTTTTCGGCGTTTCGCCAAAGTATTGCTGCGCAGCCTTCTGGAGAGATGACTGAATAAACACTATATTCTAACATTAAGAGTCGATCGCCGACACCGATAGCTAGTGCGCCGCCAGACCCGCCTTCACCAATTACTGTGCAAATAATAGGTGTTTTTAATTTTGACATGACAAATAGATTGCGAGCAATGGCTTCGCTTTGATTGTGTTCTTCTGCATCAATACCTGGATAAGCGCCGGATGTGTCAATAAAGGTTAAGACAGGTAAATTAAATCGTTCAGCCATATTCATTAGACGTAGGGCTTTTCGATAATCTTCAGGACGCGCCATACCAAAATTACGGGCGATTTTTTCAGAGGTTTTACGTCCTTTTTGATGACCGATGACTAAGACCGGCTGATCGTTGAAACGTGCAATGCCGCCGATAAGTGAATGTCCTTGACCATAGTGACGGTCGCCATGCAGTTCATCAAAATCTGTAAATATTTTGGAAATGTAGTCTAATGTGAGCGGACGTTGAGGATGACGCGCAAGCTGTACGATTTGAAAAGGCGTTAAATTGCTAAAGATGGATTTTGTTAATCGTTGGCATTCCATTTCTAGTTTGGCAATTTCTTCGCTAATATTTATGGTGTTGTCGGCGCTGACCGAGCGAAGTTCGTTAATTTTAGCGATCAATTCAGCAATAGGCTGTTCAAAATCAAGGAAGTTTAAATGCATAGGGTTCGTGTCTCTAATATCAAAAGCCAAGGTATACATGTTACATGAAACTAAGCTTGGTTTCTATGGTTTTCTAGCGTTTTGCTCTACGCAGGAGATAATTTTAGCGAACATAATTTTTTTGAATGTAGAGGGTGGGGCAATCCGAACATTTAGCTGCTAGAATTGTTGCACTTTGGTATTAATTAATAACGATTT
>CBDVDN010000217.1:0-2662 GCA_965372775.1 uncultured Gammaproteobacteria bacterium | reverse complement strand
TGCAAGTGATAGCCGGTTTGTTTTGCTTTTGTGCTTTTTAATAGTTTTTCTTTGTTCAGAAGTTGGGTTTGGGTTTTGTTAATGGATTTTGCAATTGTTCCGATATGTATTTCGGCTGCTTTTAGGCTGCGGGTTAAATCATCGCGTTTTGATTTTACCGTGCTTAATTTTTTTTGTAAGGAAGTGATTTTTTTACTGATGGTTTTTAGTTTGGTTGTTTTTATATTTGTTTTCGTTGCGCCTGCTACCGTTACAGCAAAAAAGGCTAGAGCAAATAATGCGATAATTTTTTTCATGGTTTATATAATATTAATTTTCAACCTGAATGATCGGTTGTCCCGTCATTTCTTCTGGAATTGAGAGATCGAGCAAAGAGAGAATAGTCGGCGCAATATCACAAAGTGCAGCTATTGGCGTTTTTATCGAAACAGAACGTTTTCCGACATAAATAAACGGGACGAGGTTGCAGGTATGTGCAGTATGCGGCTGCTGTGTTTTTTGATCATACATTAATTCGGCATTGCCGTGATCTGCTGAAATTAAAGCTTCTGCGCCGGTTTTTTCTAAAGCATCAACAACTTTTAATAGACATTCATCTATATATTCTATTGCCGTAATCGTTGCATCTAAATTGCCAGTATGTCCAATCATATCTGGATTGGCAAAATTACAAATAATAACGTCATATTTTTTGTCTTCTATGGCTTCGATCAGTTTTTCTGTGACTTCGCCAGCACTCATTTCCGGTTGTAAATCGTATGTTGTGACTTTCGGAGAAGGAATTAAAATGCGGTCTTCTCCTTCATTCGGTGTTTCGACGCCGCCGTTTAAGAAAAATGTGACATGCGCATATTTCTCCGTTTCAGCAATACGCAGTTGTTTGAGATGATTTTTTGCTAAATATTCGCCTAATGTATTGACTAGACGTTCCGGCGGGAAAGCGATGGGGGTGGAGAATGTTCTGTCGTACTCTGTTAAAGCAACATAGTCGCCAAGTTTTGGTGCATAATCTCGCTCGAATTCTTTGAAATCCGACTCGATGAAGGCGCGCGTAATTTCTCTTGCGCGATCGGCGCGGTACTTCATGAAAATAATGCTGTCGTCGTCTTTAATGGTTACAGATTCTTCGTGTTTGGCATGAATGCTGGTCGGTTTGACAAACTCATCGGTTTCGCCATCGGCATACGCCATTTTAATGCCGGCAATGGCGGTTTCGGCGTGGTGCGCTGCCTTTCCTGCTGTCAATAAATCATAAGCTTTTTTAACGCGATCCCAGCGTTTATCGCGATCCATTGCATAAAATCGTCCGGTAAGCGAGGCTATTTTACCAGTTCCTAGTTCTGCAAAAACTTTTTCTAAGTTTTCAATAAAGATTTCGGCACTTTTGGGCGGCGTGTCGCGACCATCTAAAAAGGCGTGCATATAAACTTTTTTTGCACCGCGTTTGACAGCCAGTTTAACCATCGCATGAATATGTGATTCGTGGCTATGTATGCCGCCGGTTGAAAGTAGCCCGAAAATATGTACGGCTTTATCGTTTTTGACAGCTTTATCAACTGCACTGTTCAGAACAACGTTTTCATAAAAGCTACCTGTTTCAACTGCATTAGTAATTCGGCTTAAATCTTGATGAACAACACGTCCTGCGCCCAGATTAAGATGTCCGACTTCGGAATTGCCCATTTGTCCTTCCGGCAGTCCTACGTTGCAGCTTGAAGCAGCAAGCAAAGTATGCGGGCAGGTTTCCCACAGTTTGTCAAAGGTGGGTGTATTTGCCATTGCAATAGCATTGGCTTCTGTTTCTTCGCGATAGCCCCAGCCGTCTAGAATAAGTAAAACAATTGGTTTAGCAGGTGTTGTTTTCATAGATCATTGTCTCCGAATTGGGATAATACACGTATGCTACAACTTTTAAAAAATAATGGAAGGAGTATTTTATGGGGCTGGTGCAATCTGGCATTAATTAACGTGAGTTTTGGATAAGCGGCTCTTAACCGCTTGATTAATTTATATTTCGCTGTTGGTGATTGCTGTTTTGTCGTTTTTTGCACAAAAATCGCTTAGAAATCTATAAAAGCAATAATATTAAACCAAAAATATCGTTTATTTTCAAGTGGTTGCGCTTTTTCTTATCCAAAACACATGTTAATTAATAAATATTTGTTTGCTCAGGCTATTGAAGATTGGGGACGATTATCGCAGAATGGCTCGCTCGGCTTCCTATTAAGTGGAAATAGTTAGCTTTTTTAATAAATCAAGGAAAGTCAAAATAATCAAAGTTAATGTTCGTGCCTCGCTGTGCTTTATTTCTGCGATAATCGCCCCCAATCTTCAATGCCTTCGCTAACGATCATCAGATTTTATCATCTTCCTCCAGCATTCAACCACCGAATCTAGGATTATAGGAGCCTTAAAAGAGCAAAGCATTACAAAGAAAAATTTGTGCAAATTTGGAATCCAATTCCAAATTTGCACAGGTTTGGTGCGAAGAAAGGGAATTAAACAAAATTAATCCATCGTGGGGCTATCCCTCACGCGATCATAATTTGATAAAATACATCCCTGTATTTTACCGCTTCGCGGCGCACTTCGCGCGTCAAAATTTGATCTAGTGCTCTGTCAACACATAATTTTAGGGTAAATCGACTTCAATTTCCTGCGC